>NZ_CALKQY010000077.1:0-8377 GCF_937990675.1 Hoylesella shahii
TATGTGCAACTTTTTATATATCATTATAGCTACATTGTAATTCCGCCAACGGGTAAACTTATTCTTTACGTAATGGTATTGCACGGCTTTGATGGCTAAAAGTGTTGAGCCTGCAAAGAACACCGTTGCCCCACACTGCACGAGGGTTTGCCAACTTATGTTTAGTCTCCATCTTGCACTAACTGCACCTTCATCGTGTTTGTTACTTGCACAATCCCCCCTCAATTAACCATGAACAATAAAACCATCCTGAACAAAAGCAGCTAGAAAAAATAGCATTATGCTTAAACCCACTAAAAGCATAGCCACTATTTGCAAGTGCACAGGTGTATCTACTTTGTTAAATTTAGTATTATTATTTTACAACACAAACCTTCCAAAACAACAATTCTAGCGAAAATTAGAGCTAAAAAGCTCAATATTTTGTTCAAATTCTCGTCTCTTACGTTTTGCTTTACATCAGATTTAAGCACAAAATCGTCTTTTTGTACCTTTTGGGCGTTCTATTTGGCGTTTGACTCGCCATTTTTCGCCTCCCCAAAAACCGATTTTTTGTGGTAAAAACCCACTTTTTACGCCACTTTTCAGTCCAAAAACACGTAATCCACGTATCATTTTTTAGACAAAAAATCTCTCTACGATCTGCAAAACATAGCATTTTGTTCTGCGTTTTGCTGCATTTTACCTTGCGTTTTGCAGGAGATAGCACTGCGTTTTGTAGGAGATAGCACTGCATTTTGTAGGAGATAGCACTGCGTTTTGTAGGAGTTAGCATTGCATTTTGGTGCAAATAGCTCGAAAATTCATAAAAAGCACGGTTTATCTCTTCTAAAATCCGCTTTACCAAGATACACCATCCAACTTCTTTTTATACAAAAACAACCCCTCGCGAGAATGGATTATTTGCGAGCGAGTTGGCAGTTGGTGATAAAAAAGCCACTCACAATGTTAAAATATCTGCCATATATTTTACATTTCTCCAAAGCCAGCTACTATAAACAAGAATAAAACAACAATTAAAGAGAAATAAAAAACGCCCCGATGTAAAGCCATCTTAGCATATTTTGTTCAGACAGCTTTTACATGGAGCGTAGTTTTTTAGAGGGTTTACTACATATTCTCACATTGTTCGTCGCCATGTACGGGAATCTTGGCATCTTTATCGGTTTTTTCAGCCTTATAACCAAACTTCTCGAATGCCTTTTGCAATTTCTCCTCAGTAGTCTTTTTAGGGTCGAAGGTTATGTAAACCTTTTGGGCCTCAACATCTGTTTTAATTTCTTTCACCCCTTTTTCAAAGCGGAGATTGCCTTTAATTTTGGCTTCGCAACTTTGGCAATGCATCTGCGGAGTGGTGGTAAACACAACGGTTTTAAAATCCTTGGCGGCTGCAATCATGGCTACCATAAAAAGCAGCATCGTAAAAAATAACTTCTTCATGTCTTTGTTTGTTTATGGGCGGTGGCCGAACTAACGCTCAGCACACCCACCCTTAGTGATGATTTTTATTCTATTTTATGATTCAAAGGAGTTGTTAAGGGCAGGCACTAAACATTCAGTATTGCGGCATTAGCGCTACTGTGCCATTAAAGGCGTTGCCCCAGATTAATTCGGATGCCAATATAAGCCATCGCCCCTTGCACGGGTCCGTAAACCATAGTAGGTTCAAAGCTGTTAGCCCATGGATTACTAAAACCAATAATGGGATTATGCTGCTTATAATTAGTGAGATTTTCGCCACCCACATACACCGAGAAATGTTTGAAATAACGCGTAACCTGCGCGTTAAGCTGTGGATAAGCCTTAAAATTGGGCTGCCACGAGAGATTTCCCGATGCCATGGTGTAAGGTTGTGGCATTCTGCCACCCCCATTCAACACCGCCGTTGCATCAAACTGCCATAGTGCAAGCGGTGTTTTGTAGCTAGCAGTGAGCAGAGCTTTATACCTACTTTGCAATGGTTTCCACAAAAGTTGTTGGCCATAAGTGGTTTTAACGAGATTATAACGATAGGCCGCTGTAAGCTCAAGACTATTGAAGAAAAGATACGAAGCATCTACTTGGAAAGTGTGCGAGTAGCTTTTACCATTAAGATTGGTTATGCGCAGTTCTTCAGGATTGGAGTCGTAGTCTATTATAGCCTGCTCTAAGAAATGGGTATAATAATAATCGGCGTTCAGCTTAAGCGCCTGTTTGCCTATAGGGATAACAAAGCTTAGACTACTGCCATAGTTCCATGCCGCTTCTTGTTTCAAGTTGTCTATAATAAGCCTACGCCCAGAAGCCATCAAGTAATTGTTTTCGGCCAGTGCGTGCGGGCTACGATAACCCTTGCCAGCCGAAAGACGAACGGTGAGGAACTGTGCGGGCATCCATTTAAGGTGAAAACGCGGAGTAAAGAACGTGCCATACACATTGCTATGATCTAAGCGCAAGCCAGCCATCGCCACGAGATGATTGTTGAGATTGTAAGTATATTGCACGTATGCGCCAGGTGTTGTCTCGCTTTCTAAGCCACGTTCCATGGGATAGAGATTGCCATAATTGGCAGCAACAGCACCTAAAGGCAAAGTTAAGCTTTGGCGCAGATAATCGTGATTAAGGCTCAAACCTGCAGAGAGATTGTGTTTGGGTGTGAAATCGGTTTCGAACACTAGCGATGCATAGGCACTTTTCTCGTTCACATCATATTGTTTTATGCCATAAAGTGCATCTTGCTTATGTAGAGATGCATTAGCCAGTAAGGCGATGTTTGTGCCATGTGCGGCATTAAGTATAACGGCATGTTTCATATAAGCCTCGTATCGCTGTGTGCCAATGTCAATTCGGTAAGGTGCTGTGCCACCATACAAGGGCAACGCTCCAGCTACTTGCCCATTGGTTCGGTCTTCTTTTAAAAGCGATAAGCCAGCATGTAGCATGTAGTTGCCCGCTTTCCAGAACCAGCGGTTTTGCAAGTTGAATTGTTTAACTTGGGGGTCGTCTTGAAATCCATCGCCATTACCATCGCTGTGGTTCCAATTATTCTCGAAGTGCGCCAATATTTCTGTGCTAAGATTTTTATTGCCGTTGATGTGAATATTGCCATCAGCATTGGCTTCAACTTTCCCCATGGTGCTACCATAGAGATTTAACGAGAGTCCTTTTTCGTCTTCGGGCTTTACATATTCCACATTTATTTGTCCGGTTATGGCTTCGTATCCATTCTTCACCGACGAATTGCCTTTGCTCACCTGCATGCTTTTCATCCAGTTTCCAGGCACATAGCCCAAACCATAAGGCAATGCAGCACCGCGAAAATTAGGCAGATTTTCGGTTAGCATTTGCACATAAGTGCCACTCAGGCCCAACATTTTTACTTGCTTAGCGCCGGTGGTGGCATCGGTGTAGTTTACATCTACCGAAGGATTGGTCACAAAACTCTCGCCAAGGTTACAGCAAGCAGCCTTAAAAAGTTCGTCGCGCGAGATGTCTTTGCCATTAAGTGCGCCTTTAAGCGAGCGCATGGTTGCCTTACGACTTGTAATGGTGACGTTAGACAGGGTGTGTTCTTTCATTATTGCAGCAGTATCGGCGGTTACTTGCTGTGCTGCAGCAGGCATAACAAACAGAAGTGAGATGCCCGATAAATATATCAGTTTATTCATTTGGTTTGATTTTGTTGTTTATAAAGTTGATGATACCACAAACCACGGCTCCAAAAACTGGTGAGACTTTGCGCCTACTACTACCCTAGCGACCTAATCAAAAACAGATTAAAGACAGATAATGGTTGTCCATAAGACTAGACGCTTGCGTGCACAAGCTAAACAACCCACAGCATAAGGCGAGGATTTGGTATCAATAGCGTTGATAATTTGGCACAATTATCCCTTCTTGCATGACGCAAAAAGGCACAAAAGGCCTTCCATTACTTAAATTTAAAGCAACGGGAAACAACAAAATCAAATTAAAAGTGTTGTAAGTAACCGGAGATATTGCCGTTTGGTACCATGCACAAGCGGATGCGACATTCTCCAAGATGCCCTTGCACAAACAGGCAAAGGCAATAAATCGTAGTGCGTTACAAGCTGCGGAAGCAACGAAAGCAACACGGGCTGCAGATGATGAAAACCAGTTGGCACCATGTCTGTAGGCGACAAGGTTCTTATTTGCAGCCTCATGCAATGGTTAGCATCGGCATCATTGCAATGCCTTTTAGAAGACTGATGGGCAACAGACACACTACCAGTATGTTCGCACACCACGGTCATGATGCCCGAACCAATCCACACAATCATTAAAGAGAGTATGAAAGAGAGTATTATGTTTGTTGTTCTCTTCATCATTAGCATTGCAAAGTTAAATAATAAATCTCTAACACCATAAACAAGTGCTCACTTTTTTATATTTTTTTCGCCCCCTATCCATGCAAACAACCATGTGCTAGCATCATGCTACGCCTGTGAGAACGGAATTTAAGACCATGCAGAAACGCCTTTTTAGAACATTGTTTTTTACTTTCGCTTGCTGATGTGGATTAAATGGCGTAACTTTGAAGCTGAAATTTAATTATGCAGGAAACAAGAAAGACAAAATGGAAGACTTTGTTCATCTTCACGTACACACATATTATTCTATTCTAGACGGGCAATCGAGCATACAACGCCTGGTAGATAAGGCTATTGCTAACGGCATGAGTGGCATGGCCCTTACCGACCATGGAAACATGTTCGGCACAAAAGAGTTTTTTAACTATTGCAAAAAGGTTAACGGAAAGCGCAAAGAGGAAGGGTTACCCGAATTTAAACCCATCATTGGCTGCGAGATGTATGTGGCAAGACATCGCAAAACAGACAAGGTGAAGGAGAACGGAGACATGAGTGGTTACCACCTTATTGTGCTGGCAAAGAACTACACGGGATATAAAAACTTGATAAAACTGGTGTCGAGGGCATGGGTTGACGGCTATTACATGCGCCCAAGAACCGACCGCGAAGACCTTGAGACTTATCACGAAGGGCTGATTGTTTGCTCGGCATGCATCGCCGGAGAAGTTCCGCGCAAGATATTAAGAAATGATATGGAGGGCGCACGCGAGGCCGCGCAATGGTATCACCGTGTGTTTGGCGATGATTATTACCTGGAATTGCAACGACATGAGGTGAAAGACCCGCACATCCGCGCCAATCGCGAGGCTTTTCCGCTGCAACAGCGCGCCAATAAGGTGATGTTGGAAATGGCAGAAGAGATGGGTATCAAGGTGGTATGCACGAACGATGCGCATTTTGTTGACCAAGAGAATGCCGAAGCACACGACCACCTGCTGTGCTTGTCGACTGGCAAAGACCTAGACGACCCCACACGCATGCTCTATTCAAAGCAAGAATGGTTTAAAACGCGCGAAGAAATGAATGAGGTGTTTGGCGACTTGCCACAAGCCATGCGCAACACGGTGGAGATTTTGAACAAGGTGGAAACCTACTCTATCGACCATTCGCCCATCATGCCCTTCTTCCCCATACCAGAAGACTTTGGAACAGAGGAACAATGGCGGGAGCGCATCTCAGAACAAGAACTCTACGACGAGTTTACGAGCGACGAAAACGGCGAAAACCAACTGCCACCCGAAGAGGGCAAATCGAAGATTAAAAAGCTTGGCGGATACGAAAAGCTATACAGAATTAAGTTTGAAGCCGACTATCTGGCTAAACTGGCCTACGATGGCGCTAAGCGCTTGTATGGCGACCCACTATCCGAAGAGGTGCGAGAACGCGTAAACTTCGAATTGCACATTATGAAAACAATGGGTTTCCCTGGCTACTTCCTCATCGTGCAAGACTTTATCAACACGGCACAAAACGAATTGGACGTGATGGTTGGGCCGGGACGTGGGTCGGCAGCAGGCTCGGTTGTGGCCTATTGTTTGGGCATAACAAAGATAGACCCCATAAAATACGACTTGCTGTTTGAACGTTTTCTTAACCCCGACCGTATTTCGTTGCCTGATATTGATACCGACTTTGACGACGACGGACGCGGGCGCGTGCTGGAATGGGTGGAAGATAAATACGGACACGACAAGGTGGCGCACATCATTACCTATGGAACAATGGCCACGAAAAACTCGATTAAAGACGTTGGACGTGTGGAAAAAGTGCCACTCAAGATTGTAAACGACTTGTGTAAGCTAATCCCCGACAAATTGCCCGATGGCTTGAAAATGAGTGTGGCCAATGCCATAAAGGCCATTCCCGAACTGCGCGAAGCTGAAGCATCGGCCGATGAGGGCCTGCGCAACACCATGATGTATGCCAAAATGCTTGAAGGAACAGTGCGCGGAACGGGTATTCACGCCTGTGGAACCATTATTTGCCGCGACGCCATTAGCGACTGGGTGCCTGTTTCGACAGCAGAAGATAAAGCCGACCCAGGACATAAGCTGCTTTGTACCCAATACGACGGGCACGTTATCGAAGAAACGGGACTTATCAAGATGGACTTCTTGGGACTGAAGACGCTTTCCATCCTGAAAGAAGCCGTGGAAAACGTGCGCATATCTACGGGAAAGACCATAGACTTGGAGAAAATACCCATTGATGACCCGAAAACCTACCAGCTGTATTGCGAAGGAAGAACGATTGGAACATTCCAATTTGAGTCGGCTGGTATGCAAAAATACTTGCGCGAGCTGCAACCATCGGTCTTCGAAGACCTCATTGCCATGAATGCGCTATATCGCCCAGGGCCAATGGACTACATACCCGACTTTATTGAGCGCAAACGCGACCCCTCAAAAGTGAAGTACGACATCCCTTGCATGGAGAAGTATCTCAAAGATACGTACGGTATCACGGTGTATCAAGAGCAGGTGATGTTGCTCTCTAGGCAGCTGGCCAACTTTACTCGCGGACAAAGCGACACGCTAAGAAAGGCCATGGGTAAGAAACTTATTGCACAGATGGATAAGTTGGAGACACTGTTCTATGAGGGCGGAATGAAAAACGGACACCCAAAGGAAGTGCTCAACAAGATTTGGGAAGACTGGAAGAAGTTTGCTTCGTATGCTTTTAATAAGAGTCATGCCACATGCTACTCGTGGGTGGCTTTTCAAACGGCCTACTTCAAAGCGCATTATCCAGCCGAATATATGGCTGCCGTGATGAGCCGAAACCTTGCTAACATTTCCGATATCACCAAATTTATGGACGAATGCCGAGCAATGGGCATCAAAACACTTGGTCCCGACGTAAACGAATCGCGCATAAAATTTAGTGTTAACAAACATGGTGAGATACGTTTTGGACTCGGTGCCATCAAAGGCATGGGCGACGCAGCAGCACAAGCCATTATACAAGAACGTGAAAAGAACGGGCCATACACCTCGGTGTTTGACATGGTGCAACGCGTGAACCTTAGCGCTGTGAACAAAAAGGCCATTGAAAGCTTGGCGCTTAGTGGCGGCTTTGACAGTCTGGGCATTGCACGCGAGAGCTATTTTGGCACCGACAACAAGGGTGCAACCTTTATCGACAACATCACTCGCTACGGTCAGCTCTTCCAAATGGAACAACAGCAAATGCGCAATTCGCTCTTCGGCGAAAGCAATGCCGTGGAAGTGGCAACGCCACCAGTGCCACAAGCCGAACGATGGAGCAGCATAGAACGCCTTAACAAAGAACGCGATCTGGTGGGTATTTATCTCTCGGCACACCCCTTAGACGATTATAAGATTGTGCTCAACGCCATGTGCAACACCGGATGCAACGAATTGGAAGACAAAATGGAACTGCTGAAAAAGACAGAAGTGACATTTGCAGGCATGGTTACCAACACCCGCTCGGCTGTAACCAAGACTGGCAAGCCCTGTGGCTTTGTTACCATCGAAGATTATTCGGGTTCGGGCGAACTGGCTTTCTTTGGAGAGGAATGGGGACGATGGAACGGTATGTTCGAAGTGGGCCGCACTCTCTTTGTGAAATGCAAGTTTACACAGAAATATGAGGGAAGTAAGTTTGTTGATTTGCAGGTGCTGAGCATAGAATATTTGCAAACAACATTCGAAAAACGTGTGCAGCGATTTACGATAATGGTAGACAGCGAGCACATCGACCAAAGAATGGTGAACGACATTGTGACAATGGTGAGCGACTCGCCTGGACAAACAGAATTGTATTTTGAGGTGTTCGACACCGAAACACACAACACGCTACTGCTTAGATCGAACATTCCACCAATAAGAGTGGAACGCACACTGGTGAACTACGTGGAGGGCGACCCCAATATGAACTATAAGGTGAATTAACCCCCAAATCGGAAGTTAGACCACAATGTTTCCAGAACTCTTGTTTTTGTGTTGTTTCCTTACATCTTTTATTTTCTTGTCGGCATCTTGTAT
>NZ_CALKQY010000078.1:0-26452 GCF_937990675.1 Hoylesella shahii
CATTTGACAGTCTCCAGAGATTCTTAAGAGGGAATTAACTGAATTACCCTAATTACATATTGACCTATTAGATCTAAATTTTACTGAAGAGAGGACAAATATTTGAGTTGGGGAGTTAACAAGTTGACGAGTTAACGAGACGTTGTCTTGTTGACAAGTTAACGAGATGTTGTTTAATTGACCAGTTGGAAAGTTGACGAACGGACAAGTTACAAACGTACAAGTTAACGTGACTTTCTTTACTAAAAGCCTTTGATAATGGCACTGTTGATGTTCTTATTCAGTTCCATATCGCCCCGTTGCTTAGTCTTTCCGTAACCGATGCTGTATGTAATTTTCAAGTTGATGACGCGTCCATCGGGTTCGTTATATCGCCATGAATCGCGGTTATAGTGCCCATAGTCCATAGTGATACGCTGTTTGGCATACCGCGAGAACACGTTACACAGCGCAAACTCCACCGCCCAAGCCTTGTGGTTCCAGTTGATGGCCATTTCATAGATGGGTTGCATGCGTATAAGGAAAGGCTCGCGGATATCCAAATCTGTACGTGGCGTTTGGTATAGCAAACTAAACATCCAGTCGCCCGCGAGGTAAGCTAACGAAGTTCTTAGTCGAAACACGTTACGCTGCATGTTATACGTATTGCCTCGCATCACGTTATACTCTTCAAGTGCAGTGACATCAAGACGCAGCTTATCGGCAAAGGCACTCAAAGCATAGGAAACGCCCAGCATGTTTCCATAGAATGTGCCATCGTTTACACGCATATCGTAGATGGTGCTAGCGTCTGCTGTGAAGATGTGTGCAATGTTTTTGAAGTAAATATAGTTGTTGTAAAAAATCGATGCCTTTGATTTTCCCCACTGCGCGTTAAAAGTAAGTGTGTTGCCAAACACTTTAATGAGTGCCAAATCGGGGTTTCCCTTTACCGCTTGGAAGAAAGATGTGGGCACGGTCATGTCGTTTTTGTTAGATGGGTCGAACATGGTGTGGGTGAGATAGCCGTTAAGCGAAAGTGCCTGTCTGTCGTTGAAAGCATAATTTCCTCCATAAAAGGCCATAGGCACGCAATAATTGTAATGTAAGTTGTTAAGCGAAACCGCCGTATTTGATAAGCCTGCCGATATGTAATAGGAGTGTTTCTGCCCCGATCCGCTTAGTTGTGCCAAGGCACCTGTTTGGTTAGTGGTGAGCCGTTGCTGTCCTTCTGTGGTTCCCGTGTAGGTATCTTTATAGTAATTATGGTCGTGCCAGAGCGATGCAGACAGCGTTGTGCTGCCGTTAAGCGACTTAGAATACCGTGCATTTGCGTTCACGGCGATGTTTTTTTCGGTAGCATTCGAGGTGATATTGGCCTGTGCCGTCTCGTTGTTTGTGCTATTATAGCTGTTGTTTCCCCATGCAACCGAGCCCGAAACGTCGACAGTTTGTTTGCGTGGAAGCCAAACAACGTAGTTGGCATATAGCGTTGGGACTAGACTTTTGCCGTTTGTGGTAGTTGTTCGCGTTGTGGCAAGGTTGTATTTTCCTGTGTATTGGTTGCTCGTTACTGTCTCCACGCTTGGCTCAGCCTGCCGAGTGAGGTTTAGGTACGAAACAAACTGATGTTTATTGCCCGTATGTGATAGACGGAAACGTGCCGATTGGCTATTTTGTTTGCGCAAAGAGCGGTCTGTTGAGTAGCTGTTGGCGAGTGTGGAGTTGTCTGCAAAGCGAAATAAGTCGTGTCCTTCGGTGTGGCTATGGTCGTGTTTCCAGTCGGCCGAAACAGCAATAGAGAGCGTTAGCTGTTTCTTCGTAAAGTCGGTAAAGGCCAAATAGTCGCCATTCTTGTAAGCAAACCCCTCGCTGGCCGATAAGTAAACATTGCCGCCATACGACATTTGCTTGATTATGAAGTTGAGCAAAGCGGCCTTGCCGGCATACTTTCCGCTGGGTGTTCGTATGTATTCGATGCTGATAATGTTGCTGGCCCGCAACGTAGACACGTCTTCTGGTAGCACTTCCATACCATTGATGCACAATACCACTTGCCCTCCACCCTTCGTGGAGATGCTGTTTGTTCGTGGCGACACGTCTAGTTCGGGCGTTTGCATCACGTTCAACAATTCGAAACCATTAGTGGCGTGCCGCTTTTCTAGCGTCGTAGGCGTGAGCACCGCTTTCTCCGCAGTTTCAATTTGTCCTTTGGCGTTCACCACAACCTCACCCAATGTTCTTGTTGCAGTGCTGTCGGTTTGTGCGTTAGCTGCAATACAAAGGGTAAAGAACAGCAGTGTAGAAATACATTTATTCATCTGTTAATGTGGATTTATGTGACCATTAGTTTGTTGTCAATGTTTATTGCTTGATTTTAATTGATTTTTTGTTGATAAAAGTGATTATGTTACAATCATTTTCCGATACAAAAATGCTTGAATATGTTGCCAAGAACCTCGTTAGAGGTGATGCTGCCCCCTGTTATTTCTGCTAAGAAGTGCAGACATTGGCGTAGGTCTTCAGAGAGAAGGTCGCCACTGAGGTCGAGAGCGATGCCGTCGAGAACACGTTGGATACTTGCTAGGGCATGCGTTAGAGCCTCGTAGTGGCGCACGTTGGTAACAACAACATCGTTTTCGTGTATTTCGGGGATGTTAGCTGCGTTATAAATACAAGTTTCTAAGGTATCTATGTTGGTATCGAACTTAGCAGAGACAGAAACGAAAGAGGGCTGTTCTTCCCAGTTGAACCCGGGGAAGGCGAACACTTGTTCATCAGTTTTGTTTGAAACCACGATAAGCCGTTTTCCACTCGTGTATGCGTTCATGTCTTCAATTTCTTTTTGTGCAGGTATTTTGTCTATTACCCAGAGCACAATAGCAGCCTCAGACAGCTTCTGATAAGTACGTTCTATACCCAGCGACTCAATTTCGTCGTTTGTTTTTCTAATACCAGCCGTATCGATAAATCGGAAGTTGATGCCGTTAATATGTATGGTATCTTCAATCACATCGCGCGTTGTTCCATGAATATCGCTAACAATGGCGCGTTCTTCTTTCAGCAAACGGTTTAGCAAAGTGCTCTTTCCCACATTAGTTTTTCCCACGATGGCTACCGATATTCCAGATTTTATGGCGCGTCCTGTTTCGAACGATTTGGCTAGGGATGCTATTTTGCATCGAATTTCTTCGGCTAGAGTTTGCAATTCGTGGCGATCGGCAAAGGTTACATCTTGGTCACTAAAGTCGAGTTCCAACTCTATTAGTGAGGTGATATGTAGCAATTTGTCTCTAAGTTCGCTTAGTTCGCCCGAGAAATGCCCACGAAGCTGTCCCAATGCCAACTGTGCACTAGCCTTAGTTGTGGCAGAGATGAGGTCGGCCACAGCCTCAGCTTGGCTCAAATCCATTTTACCATTAAGGAAAGCGCGCTGCGTAAACTCGCCTGGTTGAGCTTGTCTGCAGCCTAATCTCACCAGTAGTTTAAGCACTTCGTGTAGAATATAAGTAGAGCCGTGGCACGAAATTTCAACAGAATTTTCGCCCGTGTACGAGTGTGGAGCGCGAAAGCATGTAGCCAGAACCTCGTCGATAGTTTGCCCATTTTCGTCTACTATGTGACCATATTGCACAGTCTGTGCAGGCAGCGTATGCAGTTTCTTTTCTTTTGGCGCAATAAAAGCGCGGTCAACAATGTCGATGGCATCGCTGCCAGATACGCGTATTACGCCTAAAGCCCCTCCGGCAGAAGTGGCTAAGGCGCAAATGGTTTGACGGTCGTTTAGTAGGGCTTGCATCTTTATTAAATCCTTTCGAGCACCAGTTTAATTAGTTCGTCTATTGAGTTTTTATAGTTTGCGTTAACGTTTTTCGCTCTTCTGTTGGCAATTACCATGCAGCAGGTCATGGCCTTATGGCCCATCAGTCGGGCTAGACCAGCTAAGGCACTACTTTCCATTTCGAAATTCGTGATGCGATAGCCATTATATTCAAAGCTTTCCACCTTTTCGTTTTGTTTGGGGTCGGCGAGTGGAATACGTAATTCTCGGCCTTGCGGACCGAAAAAGCCTCCGCAGGCGATGGTAACACCTTTCACCATTTCGTTTCCTGCAATGCGTTCTAAGGTCTCTTTGTCGGCATCGATAACATAAGGGGCGCACAATTGTGGGTTCCATTGCATGTGTTGTTTAAAAGCTTCTTCAAAAGGGAGGTCGCAAACGTCGTTGCGTCCACTATAGAAGTTAAGCAATCCATCAAATCCGATACTTTTTTCGCTGGCGATAAACGTGCCAACGGGCGTGTATTCTTGCAATCCGCCACAGGTGCCAATCCTTACAAGGGTAAGCTCTCGTAACTGTTCTTTCTCGGTTCGAGTCTGAAAGTCGATATTGGCAAGTGCGTCTAACTCGTTAAGCACAATGTCAATGTTGTCGCATCCAATTCCAGTACTAACCACAGAGATGCGTTTTCCGTGATAAGTACCCGTGATGGTATGGAATTCGCGACTTTCAATATCGCACTCTTTACTTTCGAAGTGCGATGCAACCAGCGACACTCTTCCTGGGTCGCCCACAAGTATTACCTTATCGGCAAGTTGTTCTGGTTTAAGGTGGAGGTGGAAAATGCTTCCGTCTCCATTGATGATGAGTTCAGACTCGGCAAAGAATTTAGGCATAATATCTAATTGTTAGCGGTGAGTTATTTTTCTTTAAAGGTGTGGCCTTAACAGTTTTGAGGGCGTTTACCTGTTTTCGCTGTTTCGTATAGCTTTCTCTATAGTGTGCACTTTTGCATGAAGTTCTTCGGCGCTTTTTTCGAGCGATCTGATAGTGTTAGCTTCATTGTACCTCCCTTTATGGTAGGCTAGGCGCTTTTCTTCAAGCAGTTGAATTAGTTTTTCTTGTTTTTTATAGAGTTCGGACAGTTCGATAAACATTTCTTTTCCCTGCTTTGTTTTGAAGTCAGAAAGTTTAGTGTACACCTTATCATCGTTGATTGGGAAGCGGAAACTAACTGCAGCAGCAGTTTTGGTTAACCGTTTTTTCAGGGCTTCAATGCTTTTCAAGGCCTTTTCTCTGTTGCCAAAAGCCCAAGTGTCAGCAATACTTGTGAGTTTGGCAAAGCTTTCAAGTTGTTCGTTGCTCACTTCACCCTCTTTAAAGGCTAGGCGTTGAGCTGTAGGCACAAAGGTATAGATGCACACCATGCCTTCAGGCTGATACCTGTCGCTAACCAGCCAGCCTAGATTGTCTATTTCGTCGATGGCCAGCAGATAGTCGTTGGCTGTTGAGTTGAAAGGCATGCCATAGTTTTCGGGCTGGAAGAACTTACCCGTTTCTGTATCTTTGCGCGTCATAAACAGATCGTATCCGCCCAAACTATTTGTTCCTTTTGCCGCAAAAAATAAGGTTACGCCGTCTGTCATCAAGAAAGGATAGTTTTGTTGTTCAAATTCGCTACCTATTTCTCTCAGCTTTAGCGGTTCGCTCCATTGTGTTCCCATGCGGTCGGCAGTGTATATGCCCATCCGTTCTGTAGAGTCGCCCATCGAAAAGTATATGGTGTTTTTAAATTCGTTCTCATAAACCGAACCGTCCAGATGCTGATGCACCTTGAAAAAAGCAGGATAAGACACTAGTGTTCCAGCCTCGGGGTTGAGGGGAATGGCTGAAAGGAACACCGACTTATCGACAACGACACTGTCTACGAACATCACCTTGGCCGTAGCTCCCAACATATTGCGATACAATAATTCGGCTGCACTAATCTGTACAGGTTGAGGTTTGGGCTTGGGTGCAGGCTTGCTTTTTCTCTTTTGAGCATAAGCGGTGTTGCACAAGCAGGCCATGATGAGCATAAACACAAAATATCTTTTCTTCATTTTCGTCTAGATTATACGGCAAAGTTACTAATTTTATACAAGTTAGCGTAAAGATTGCCATGATTTATCGCGTTTTTTACTAAGCTTTCATTGTTGTTGATGATTAAAAACGCAATGCAACCAGCTTGGTTAGTTACACTATTTGCCTTTTTATGATATATATTGCGAGGGATATGGTACGATTGGCTTTAAAAGCAAATTGCCTTTTCGGATGGGTTTTATCCGAAAAGGCAACGAATGTTATAGTTAAGCATAGGGGGTGGGTAGTGCACCACTAATTAAAACGTGGTAACAACTAGTCCAATCTTCTGTTATTAAGCTTCAGCCATTTGTTTGTGCATGCTTGCGGCAGCTTTTCTACCATCGCCCATAGCCAATATAACCGTTGCACCACCGCGCACGATGTCGCCACCAGCATATATTTCGGGTCTGCTAGATTGCATGCCTTCGTTTACTGCGATGGTGTTTTTGCGACCCAATTCTAGTCCACGTATAGAGTTTGGAACCAGTGGGTTGGGCGAAACGCCAACAGCAACAATAACCTGGTCGACCTCTAGTGTCTTAGTTACGCCCTCAATGGGTTGCGGACTGCGTCTTCCGCTGGCATCAGGTTCACCAAGTTCCATAACTTGTAGTACGGCAGCCTTGACCGCACCTTGCTCGTCGGCCAGATATTCCAGCGGGTTATGCAGTGTTAGGAACTCAATACCTTCTTCTTTAGCGTGTTTTACCTCCTCAAGTCGAGCTGGCATTTCTGCTTCCGAGCGTCTGTACACCAGTGTTACCTCAGCACCAAGGCGCTTGGCCGTGCGACAAGAGTCCATAGCCGTATTGCCACCGCCCACCACCATCACATGTTTGCCTAGGTTAATAGGCGTGTCGGTGTTAGGATTGGCAGCATCCATGAGGTTAACACGTGTGAGATATTCGTTAGACGACATGATGTTGATGGCGTTTTCGCCAGGTATACCCATGAAATTAGGCAATCCTGCGCCCGACCCTACAAATATTCCCTTAAAGCCTTGCTGCTCTAAATCGTCTACCGAGATTGTTTTACCAACGATGCAGTCGCAAATAAACTTTACGCCCATCTTTTTAAGGTTGTCTATTTCAACGTCAACAATCTTGTTGGGAAGTCTAAATTCGGGAATACCATATTTCAAAACGCCACCTATTTCGTGCAAAGCTTCGAAAACAGTAACATCATATCCGTACTTAGCCATATCGCCAGCGAAACTCAAACCAGCAGGTCCCGAGCCCACAACAGCAATCTTAATGCCATTGGCAGGTGCCAGTTGGGGTACAGAGATGTTGCCACTTTCGCGTTCGTAATCAGCAGCAAAACGTTCTAAGTAGCCAATAGCCACGGCTGGTTCGTTCATTTTGAGATGTACGCAACGGCTTTCGCATTGTTTTTCTTGGGGACAAACGCGACCGCAAACGGCAGGTAGTGCCGAGGTGTCTTTAAGAACTTTGGCTGCGGCAAGGAATTGTCCGCGCTCAATGTTCTTGATAAACGAGGGGATGTTGATACTAACAGGACAGCCTTCCATACAAGTGGGTTTTGCACAGTCGAGACAGCGTTTGGCTTCGATCATGGCCAACTCTTTGGTTAATCCTTTATTTACCTCCTCCACACGTGATGTTGCACGATACACGGGGTCAAGTTCGGGCATTTCCACACGGTGAATTCCCGTTCTCTCTTTTGGCTTCATGCTAGCACGCAAGTCTTTTCGCCATTCCGCATTACGATCAGTCAGCACTTCAATGCCATCGTTGGTGGGTTCTACATCCATGGTAATGGTGTCAGCGCTTTGAGTTGCGCGTTCTTCCACCTGTTCAATATGTTCGTTATAACGTTGAAGTTCTTCGCTTTCGGCCTTTTTAAATGTACCCATTCGTTTGAACATCTCGTCCCAATCCACTTGGGCACCGTCGAATTCAGGTCCATCAATGCACACAAACTTTGTTTTGCCGCCTATGGTGAGTCGGCAAGCGCCACACATGCCCGTACCATCTACCATGATGGTGTTAAGCGATACATCTGTGGGTATGTTGTATTTTTGGGTGAGTAGGCAGCAGAATTTCATCATGATAGCCGGTCCAATGGCAAATGCGCGGTCAACATGTTCGGCATTAATAAACTTCTCTATACCAACAGTAACCACACCTTTCTCGCCATATGAGCCATCGTCGGTCATGATAATAACCTCGTCTGAACTCTCCCTAACCTCTTTTTCAAGGATGATAAGGTCTTTCGAACGACCCGCCAGAACCGAAAGCACACGGTTTCCTGCAGCTTTCAGCGCGCGAATAATAGGGAGCATAGGAGCAACGCCCACACCACCACCTGCACAAACCACGGTGCCGAAGTTTTCAATGTGTGTAGGGTTACCCAGCGGACCAACCACATCGGTTACGTACTCGCCTTCGTTGAGGTTGCATAACTTGATAGACGAAAGGCCAACTTTTTGCACCACGAGTGTAATTGTGCCCTTCGTTGTGTCGGCATCAGCAATAGTGAGCGGCATTCTTTCGCCTTTGTTGCCCACTCTTACGATAACAAAGTTTCCGGCCTTTCTGCTTTTGGCAATTAGTGGAGCCTCAATGTCGAAGCGATACACCTTTTCGGAGAACTGTACTTTTCTAATAATCTTATTCATGGCCTTGCAAATTGATGTTGATTGTTTATGTTATATATACAAGTCGCAGGTTGAGTTTTGGTTTGAAACTCTGTGCGATGCCCACCTTATATTAAAAGTGGTGGGCATCGACAGGTTGTTTTAATGTTTTTGTTTTAGCGCTTTTATGCGCTTTAATGTTTAAGTTTTATTGGGCTTGTTTAGAATGTGGTCTGTCTGTGACCACAGGCAAGCAAACTAGAAATTGTTATCATCAAGCATTTCAAATCCACAATAAGGCACAAGCACTCTTGGAACGCGGATGCCTTCGGGGGTTTGGTTGTTTTCGATGATGGCTGCCACAATTCGTGGGAGGGCCAAAGCCGAGCCGTTGAGTGTGTGGCAAAGTTCAATTTTCTTGTCTTCAGTATGCCTGTATCTGCATTTCAGGCGGTTGGCTTGATAGCTTCCGAAGTTTGAAACCGATGAAACTTCCAACCAGCGTTTTTGTGCAGCACTCCAAACCTCAAAGTCGTAACAGATAGAAGAAGTGAAACTCATATCTCCACCACAGAGAAGTAGGATGTGATAAGGCAATTCTAGTTTTTGAAGCAACCTTTCAACGTGTTGCAACATCTTCTTATGCGACTCGTCTGAATGTTCAGGTTTGTCTATTTGTACAATCTCCACCTTATCGAATTGGTGCAGACGATTAAGTCCACGCACATCTTTTCCATACGAACCTGCCTCTCTTCTAAAGCAAGCCGAGTAGGCACAGCGCATCACGGGCAGGTCTTTTTCATCTAGGATAACATCGCGGAAGATGTTTGTAACAGGCACTTCAGCTGTTGGGATGAGGTAAAGGTCGTCTTGTTCAGCATGATACATTTGTCCTTCTTTGTCGGGAAGCTGCCCTGTTCCGTATCCCGAAGCCTGGTTAACCACCAAAGGCGGTTGCACTTCTAGGTATCCACTCTTGCGCGCTTCTTCAAGAAAAAATGCTTCCATGGCACGTTGCAATCGTGCCATCTTACCGATGTATATAGGGAAACCAGCACCAGTGATTTTCACACCTAGGTCGAAGTCAATGAGATTATACTTTTTACAGAGATCCCAATGGCACAAAGCGTCTTCGGGAAGTAGTGGAATAACCCCACCTTCTTTCACCACAACGTTGTCGTTAGCGTCTTTACCTTCGGGTACTTCGTCGGCAGGGATGTTGGGAATGTTGCAGAGCAGCGTAGTCAATTCTTGTTCGGCTTCGCTCATAAGTGCTTGCAACTGTTTGTCGTTCTCTTTATATGTGGCCACTTTAGCCTTCACTTCTTCGGCTTCTTGAGTTTTGCCATCTTTCATCAGCATGCCAATTTGCTTCGACATGCTGTTAGCTTCTTGTTTGTTCTTGTCTAACTTCTGTTGAGCTTCACGTCTGCGCTTGTCGGTTTCAAGCACTTTTTCGACAGCTTCTCTTGCTCCCTTAAAGTGTTTTTTTTCCAAGCCCTTAATCACACGCTCAGTTTCCTCACTGATGAGTTTAAGTGTAAGCATTGTTTCTTGTTTTGTATTTAACGTTATAAATTGCTCGCAAATATACTAATTAATTTGTTTTCTGCAAAGAAAAGGGCACATTCTGTAAGCTTTAAATGCAGGTTTTTGCTTGCGTTAGGGTTGCGTGATGCTTATTAAAAGATATCAAATTGACAGCAATTTGATGTTAGTAGTTGTCAAGTTGATGTAAAATGTAGATTTGATATTAGAATATTGCAGGCTGTTGATGGTTTTTCTGTTCAACTTCTTAGGGAATAGACCGAGAGCTTAGGCTACATTTCACGAATTTGAATATACATATTTCTATCAAATGTTTCGTTTGTTTTTTTCAATTTTTATACTAGTGTGTGCATGTTGAGAGATTGGTGTTAGTCAAAATAAAGACTCAATATCGCCACTTTTTATTGAAATGTAGCAAATCGTTTCATTCAATTGCGCAGAATACGCTAGAAAATCGTTATATTTGCAACCCAAAAGGCAGTGGCCTGGCTCTGCCGCTGGCATCGAAAGGGTGCGAGAGGAAAGTCCGGGCAGCATAGGACGTCCCACTTCTGAAAATGGAAGCTGTTGGTGACAATAGGTAAAGGTAGAAGAAAATAACCGCCCCTGGGTGTGCTGTTTTTCAGTGTGCGCGATGGGGTAAGGGTGAGAAGGCGGTGTAAGAGACCACCAACCGATGGGCGATCATCGGGTTGTACCTTCTGGGAGCTGCAAGTTCGCGTATACCATCGTTTGAAGGTTGTCCGCCTGAAACATGTTTACGATGGAGGGTAGAATGCTTGAGCCATGGGGTGACCTATGGTCTAGATAAATGGCAGGCACTTTTAGTCCTTGTGACATTGAAGTACAGAACCCGGCTTATAGGGCCACTGCTTTCTTTTTCTTTTTTCACTATTGCTTATGAAGAAAACATTAGATACCATTTGCTTGTTTTTTAAGGTTGATATGTGGCAGATACGACGCGAAGATGTGTCGCCTATTGTATATCTTTGCTTAATGGTGTTAAAGCGTTTAGTGGTAACGGTGAAGTTTTTTACGACACGTAGCGTCACCGACTTAGCTTCGGCACTCACCTATAGCACGCTGTTGGCCATAGTGCCCATCCTAGCTGTGGTGTTTGCCATAGCCCGGGGGTTTGGCTTTTCCAAGTATATTGAGGTGTGGTTTAGAGATGCTCTGTCTAGCCAGCCACAGGCTGCAGAAACCATCATTGGCTTTGTAAATTCGTATTTGGTGCATACCAAGGGAGGACTTTTCCTAGGGATAGGTCTGGTTTTCATGCTTTTTACCGTATTGATGCTTATTAGCAATATCGAAAAAGCGTTCAATCGTATTTGGCAAGTGCGCCATCCACGAAGCTTGTTTCGCACCATAACCGACTATTTGGCCATGTTTTTCCTAGTACCCATTGTTATTGTGGTAACTTCGGGTTTGTCTATAGTGATGGCTACCTTTGCGCAAGATATAAACGAATATGTAGTGCTCGGTCCTGTGATGAGTTTTGTAATCACGGTTATGCCCTATGTGCTGATGTCGGGAGTGTTTGTTTGCCTTTTTATATTTATGCCCAACACCAAGGTAAACTTCTCGGCTGCCTTTTTCCCTGGCATACTTTCTGGTATTGCAATGCAGCTTTTGCAGGTGTTTTACATCCATTCACAGATATTTCTTTCATCGTATAACGCCATCTATGGTTCGTTTGCGGCCCTCCCGTTATTTATGTTGTGGGTGCAAATATCATGGCTTATATGTCTTTTTGGGGCGGAATTGAGTTACACCAGTCAGAACATGGAGAGCTTTGATCTAATGGGACAGCTCGACGAACTAAGTTATCGCTATCGTATGATGCTTAGTGCTCTGATTTTGGGTAAAGTGTGTAAGCGTTTCGACGAAGGAAAACCAGCCTATACAGTCGTAGAATTGAAGTTGGAAACCAACATTCCAGTGCGTATTGTGCAGCAATTGCTCTTTGATATGCAGAATGCAAACCTTGTTACTTATGTAGCTGGCGATGAGAAAGAGGCACAAGCACGATATCAACCAGCTGTGGCATTGAAGCACCTAACATTGGGATATATGATGAGCAGATTAGAGTCGGCTGGTAAATGGAATCTTGATTTGGATGTGCGCAAGCATCTTAATACTGAGCAATGGCTTAAATTTTATAAATTGAGACGCAAATATCTTAATGAACTTGATGAAATATCGTTGAGCAATCTTTAAGTGTTGTTGACATCTTACTTACTAAAAACGAAGTGATTATGCAAGTAGAAGTAATGGATTTTGAACAGCGTGTTAGAAACAAGATACGTGTTGAAGGCAATTTTCCGGGTTTTCCTCAACCCGAACGGTATAACCTCGAGAAGTCGGAGATAGATGATTACTTGATGGATAAACAGCTAGCCCTAGATAGTGGCGGTTCGGCACGCACGCAATACACCATTATGGGTGTGATGATTATTTTGCCTGTTATCGTATTTTCGGCTTTTCCACAAAAAGAAATGCCTGGTGGCAATTGGGCTATTTTTGTTGCTATAGCTATAGGATTGGGTTTGGCAGGACTGGTTAAACTGATTGTTAAGGCGCGAATAAAAAGTAAGTTGAGGAATATTTACGACCCACGCATTGAGCGTTATATTGATGATGTGCTAAACTTTAATGTAGGTTCTTAGTACCATAAGATTGGTCTTAAAGATCATTTATCTTTGAGTTTGCTTCATCTTAATTGCTAACAGCAGTCAACAATGGCGTTAAAGAAGTGGGAAGATGACAATCTGATAATTTTAGAACATAAAACAATCGACAACATGGAAAGACAACAGAATGAATTACCTGAGTTTATGTCGTACAAGGATAAGTTTACGCAAAGCGGGTTTATAGAAAAAATATCGAAGATTGCAAAGCGCGCTGGTTCAAAACTGGTGTATGCGGCCTTGATTCTGTATTATACTTTGCAAAGTGAATCGGTTTCACTGAAAGATAAAACCATGATTTTGGCTGCGCTGGGCTATCTTATTAGTCCGCTTGATGTTATGCCTGATGCAATTCCTATTGCAGGATTGAGCGACGACTTGGGCGTTTTGCTTTACGTTCTGCGCAAGGTGTGGACCGACATACCCGAAGATGTGAAAGAGAAAGCTCATAATAAGCTCACCAAATGGTTTGATGAAGAAGAGGTGAAAGATGCTGACAGCATTAATTTTTAACCTCGCAAGGTGGTGAGTTTCTGTATTTATCATTAACTTCCGATGCTGGACCCAACCTTCTAGCACGCTATGGTTACACAGTTCCCCGATGATGGTGTTCTATCTATAACTCGTGTGTCGGGATTGGCTGTTGCACCCTTCATAGTAGGTACTCACGGAGATGGGTCCAGCGACTTGTAATACTCCTTGAGCTGTCATTCTCTTTGCATCATATGTATCCGGTAGTTTTTCTGCCCAGCAGTTACGATGTTTGCGCCCTGCCCATAGGCGGTTTGGAATATGCCTGCATCAATCTAGGATGCCATTCGTTTGTTGCCGATGATATTTTTTCTTTTCATTGTTGGTATTTGTGTAGCCATGCCATCTATGCTGCAAGCCCCGCCGAACCTATTCGGTTTCTTCGGTGCTCTTAAGTGTAATAACGTTTGTTGGTTCTAAAATATTGTCTACGGAGTAGTATATATATTGTGTACGCATGAGGTTGTTTTTGTTAGCTGTGAGCATCATGCCAATAATCGCAACCGCTGGCGGTTGTTGGCGTATGGTCTGTACGTGTCGTTGCTCATACGCACATACACAAAAATAATGATATTTGTAAAACTTTCAGATAGAAATTGATGTAAAAAGAGCTCTTGTTTATCACGAACCGTTAACCTTGCCACAAATAATCGATTCTCGCGAAGGTTTGTTTTGATGCAAAAAGGTGGGATTTGTAAATGCATGAGATAACCATTCTTTTTGTATAATCTCTCATTTCTTGCTCGCATTGGACTTATTTGCAGCTAAAAGATGTGCGTTTTGCTGCTAAACGCATTGTGTTTTGTTGCTAAACGCGTTGCATTTTGCTGCTAAACGCAAGGTGTTTTGTTGCTAAACGCAGTGTATTTTGTTGCTAAATGCAAGACGAAATGGTGCTAAATGCGAGGCAATAAGCATAAAAATACACTGTTATGGCATAGCAAAAACCTTCTCTAACCACTAAAAACATGGGACAAAAGGAGCAAAACAGGCATTAAAAAGTGGAGTTTTCGTAGCAAAAAGGGGGTAATTGGGCTTGAGAAATTATGAGCTGGCAACCAAACTAGAAAGGTTAAATGGTGCTAGATGCAGAGTGTGTTCTCAAAATCAGACAAAGTGTAAAGCGTAAAAGGGGGATAAATAGTGACGTTTTACCTACTTTTTAACTTCTTTTCTCGCTAGAATGGAGTAAAAAATAAGAGGTGTTTGTAAAATAAAAGAAAGTGTTTTTGGTTTGTGAGTTGATGATATTTTAAGTTTTTGAGTTGATGCGTTTATTAGCTCTTGAATAGTGAGTTTACAAGTAGATGAATTGATGTATCCTATGTATGTTTCCATCATGACCAATAACAAATATAGGAAGTTTAGAATGCTACGTAAGTATGACTCAAAGCAACGCCAAGTTTTGCCTTGCTACTTATTTCTTCTTATCTACCTTAGTTTTTTTCTTCTTACGATTGGTTATTCCAAAGAGGTCTTTCCAGCCATTAAAATCTTTTTTCAGAATAAGACCGAAGCCTTGTGTGTTCAAACTGTTACGTGTGAAATATCTATCATTAGACTGATTGTACATTTTAATAGCCAAGTTACCACTGGGGAAGAGCAAATATCTAATATCAAAGTCGCCAATAAAGCTCTGCGTGGTGTTTACATTGTCTCGATAACCAAACTGACCATTTATAAGTAGACGATTGTTTAGCAGTCGTCCGCTAAGCAGTCCTTCGTATTCAGCATTTCCCCAGCCATCATCGCCAGTGGAAATATTAGCACCAAAGTTCCAGTTTGTGTTGTTAACCACCGTTCCAAGAACGTTGTTAAGTTGTTGACTGAGTGTGCTGCTCAAAAAGCTTTGCATGGCCAGTGATGTTCTACTCTGTTGATTAGAGTTGCCCAAGTCGGCATTATTTTGTCCTTGAGTATAGAAACGACCCACGGCCAGCAGATAAAGCACTTGTTGGTTCATCTCTTCTTCGCCATTGATAAAGCTGTAAATCATCTGTTTAACGTTTGAGTCAATGGTGGGCAAATCGAGGTCGAAGGCCACTTTAGGCGCTTCGGGAGTGCCTGTAATGTTCATCAAACAGTTAACACGGATGGTGTTGTTAGAGAAACTCTTGCCGATATTTAGGTCGGAGAGACTCACACTATTGGCCGTGTATATGGCTTTCATATTGAGTCGAGCCGCATAAGGGTCACCGTTAAAGGCAATAATGCTTCCGCGTTCAAATGTAAAATCTTTTTTAATAACGTTTTGGATGGTGAGTTTGTACACACCATGTTCAATGGCATAGTTGCCAAACATGTCAAAAGAGCCCTTGTTATAGTAAGTTGCTCTAATAACGCCGTTTCCGTTAAGCGAGATATTGTCTCCACTTTGTTTGTCCATGATGAGGCGAATGGTGGCATCGGGCGTACAGTTCACCAAGAAATTAATGTGTATGTCGGTGGGAATGTCGGGAATATTCTCATCGTGGTGTAGATGGTCTTCGTTTTGTCCGTCTTGTTCTTGTTTCTCTTTAGCAGTGAGCAAGGCATCAGCACCCCAGTGAATAAACGAATTGCTGTTAACCGATTGCGGACTGGCCACATTGTAAACGATGGTAGAATTGCGGTTTGGAGTGGCGTCAATATCGATATTTACTTCGCCATTATGTCCATTGATATTGCATTTACCTGTGGCGTAGACCGTGCCATAGAATGTATTTTCGCCAAAGCTCTTAGTGTCGTAGACCAATAAATTATTTGCCTTAACGTTTAAATTGTAGTTAATATCTGTAAAGCCACTGTGCTTAATTTCGCCGGCAATGGTGCCTGCGTTACCATTGCGGTCGATAAATCGACAGGCATTGAGGTCAATTCTGTCGGGAACCAATCGCACAGTATCGTTAATCATCGTATAAGTGGTGTTTAATGGCGTCATAGTAAAGCTGCCATTAGTCACTAGTTGCCCAGTTAGGTTAATGTGACTAAGCAGGCCATAGAGTCTCACTTCTCCATTGGCGTAGGCTTTAACATCGTGCATAAAGCTTTTGCAGAAAGTCTCCATAAAGGCAATATTGGTGTTGTTGGCCTTGATACTAAGGTCAATACTATTTCTCAAAGGCGAAACATATCCATTGATAAAGGTGTTTGTGTTTAGACCATCGTTGGCAATAGCATCAATTTCGATGTTCCCTCGGTCGGTATTATATCTCACTCCAGCCACTAGTGTGCCCATGTCGCCCTCTTCAAAGGTGAAATCGTTAACGCGAATGTTAGCGTAAGCATCGGGATTGGTAAACGGAGTCTTTACAACAGCAGTGCCCGTGGCTCGTCCGCCAAATTCTACGGCGTGGAAGTTTACGAGGTTGAGAATATAACTAACGTCCACATCCTTGATGTCGACCGTGAGCGAGTCTTGCGGATTGTTAGTGGCAGCCCCGTCAATAGCGATAAACTGTTTGTCGCGTGATACGGCAAAGTTGTCAAAAACCAGGCGGTTTTTGCTATAAGTAACCAGCGAAGGCTTCACTTTCCAAATAGCATCACCCACTGTAATGCTCGAATGTAGGAACATAGCTTGAGCAGTGGCATGTCCGTTGTCGTCGTTAAAGAATGAAGTTTGCCATCTTAGCTGTCCGCGAAGGGTTGGGTTGCGCAGATTGTCAAATGATACAATGGTAGAAATGTTGTTGTCTGCAGCAGAAGCTTGCACGTTGCACCAGATGCGTTTGCCGTTGTCGGCCACCTTTGTGGCTTGTGCATTCACTTTAAGTGTATCGTTTAGGGTTCTAACGTTAACGTCACCTCCCTCAATATGGTGACCATTGAAGGTGATACTTGGCGCTTTAATACTTACATCCAATGTCTTTTGCGTGTCGTTCATGCTTGCCGCAAAGTTTAGAGGCTGTTCGATGTTCAGCGGAATATTGAAAATATGCTGTAACCACTCGGTGTTGTCGATGTTGCCACTGATAGAAAAGTTATTCGTATGTGCGTTAGTGGCCTTAGGAAGTCCAGGCATAGTAGGCACTTTGCTAGCAATAAGGTTCGTAAGACTTTGTGTCAGCGTGTTGTAATCGTAATTTCCAGTGAGCAAGATATGGCCAAAATCACAATTTAAGGCCAGCGAGTGTAGTTGGTTGTTATTGCTAACGTCAATAGAAAGGTTGTCAATCTTATAGTTTTTCGTGTCCGAAGCCATGGTAAAGCGCTCCAGCTGCACCCTTCCGTTAGCTGTATTGAGCGAGTTACCCTTGATGTCAGCCATCAGATTAAAGCCAATTTGCGTGTTTGGCCAACGTTTTGATAAGCCCAGCGCAGCAGGTTTGAAGCCCGAAACCTCGGCTTTAAGTCGGGCAAAAGGTTGTTTTGAGGCTAAGTTGAATTGCCCCTGGAGGTCGAACATCACGTTAGGGTCATTTATACTTAGCTTACCATCGAAGGTGCCGTTGTTCCACTCACCGTCAACTGCAATGTTATTATAACTATAGGTATTGTAGAAAAATTCCTTAACATTGCCTTTAGCCTTAACGTAAATCGAGCCAGTGGTAGGCATTTTGCCGTCTATATCAATCTGTGTAGAGATATTTCCAAAGCGTTTGTCGTCTAAAATCTTGCCCAAGTCTAAGCCATTGGTCTCCAATCTTCCAGAGAGATTGTTATTATGTTTACCAAAAGCCATGTTGGCCATACCCGCATCGGTGCGTATGATGCCCTTGGTTGCAATGTCTTGACCATAACCGCCAACTTCTCCAATAAAGTCGATGTTACCCAATCTGCTAATGATGGCTGGCACTTTAAAGTGGTTGGCAAAGTTGTCTGATAGGAATTGTACACCTTCGGCACTCACCCTCAGTCGTTGTATGGTAGAGACCCAACGCAATTTGGCATTCCAATTACTCACCGAACCATTGGCTAAAAGCGAAAAATTGTTCTCGTTTGAAGATATTTCCAACGCCCTGATATGCACAGAGGTACTTGTTCCGTTAACATCGGCTTGTACAACGAAAGGCTTAGTCGACTTTTTAAGTTCTGGTAAGAAACAAGCAAGATCGGATAAGGTGAGTTGTGAGCGTTCAAGTTTACCGTTAAACTGTAACGAAGGCGCTTGGATTGCACTACCATCAAATGCATAAGATGCCGAAATGGGCGCAAAACTGATGGTCGAAGCAGGCAAAATCACGGTGAGATTGGCCAATTGAGCCTGGCGTTTATTAGCAGTAAGTTCAGCTGTGAGCGACTTAACATGCAGGCCAGATTGCTCTTTAAACGACAGGTCTTTGATGTTGAGGTTCAAACTGTCGTCGGTTAAGGCATCAAGAGCAATGTGAGCACTGATGTCGTTTACTGATATATGCTTGGGAGAGAAAGTGTTAAGTTTAGGGACATCAAGCTGATTGTAGCTAATGTTACCCCTTCTGATGATGAGTGTGTTGATGCGCAGGTCTAGCGGGGTGGTAGTTGTTGTGTCTTTAGATGCCAACGAGTCGAGCGCAAATTGAAAATTGGGCTTGCTTTGTGCCGTCTGACTATATAGACTAGCCTTCAACCCAAAGAGTTGTACAGACGAAATATGGATTTTGCCAGAAGCAAGCGCCGCATAATCAAGTTTCACCGAGAGGCGTGTTGCCTCAAGCATGGGTTTATTAAGTTGGTCGTCGATAACTAAATCGTCGATGATAATGCGGTTAAGGAAACCCAAATCCACTCTTCCAACTTTCACGTTAGTGCCCAACTTCTCCGAAAGGGCATCGCTGATAGCATTCCCTACAAAAACCTGAATACTGGGAATATGCAGCAAAACCACAACAATGAAATACAGGCTAACGATTGCCCATATAATGATGTTTATTATGTGTCTTAACTTTCTCAATTGCTTTCTTTGGTTGGCAAAATTACATCAAAAATATCTTAATGGAAAATATACTAGGGTTTTTTCTTTTTATTATGTTATATTTTGATTATATTTGCAACGATATAGCGGGAGGTAGGATAACCTTTCCCTGTTTTTGCGCGTCTTTGTTGTAGCTAAGGCCAAACAGCAAACATGCATTGCGCTGTCTAGGTATGGCAAAGTGGGCTATTGCTGAGCAAGAAACAGAAAGAGAAATTCATTATATAAAAACAGATACATTAATTTGTTATGGCAAATGTCATTAAGTTACGTAAAGGCTTAAACATTCACCTAAAAGGAACAGCTGCCGAAACGAAACGAGTTGTGGGCCCATGCTCAGAGTATGTGGTGCGCCCAGACTCATTCGAAGGAGTTGTTCCTAAAATTGTTGTGCACGAAGGAGACCGTGTAGAGGTGGGTGATGCCTTGTTTGTTGATAAAAACTATCCCGAGGTGAAGTTTGCTTCGCCCGTTAGCGGAACGGTAAAGGCCGTAGAAAGAGGCGAAAGGCGCAAAATTCTGGGTATTAAATTGCAAGCCGACGAAGTGCAGAAATACCACGATTTTGGGCAACGCAATGTGGCTTCGCTTTCTGCTGATGAGGTAAAGAACGCCTTGTTGGAAGCTGGTTTGTTTGGCTTTGTTTATCAATTGCCTTACGCCGTGTCGACCAATCCACAAACAACGCCCAAAGCCATCTTTGTTTCGGCACTGCGAGACATGCCGCTTTCAGGAAACTTTGAATTTGAATTACAGGGTAACGAGCAAGATTTTCAAACCGGACTAACAGCGCTGTCGAAGCTGGGCAAAACCTATTTAGGCATAGGAAAGGAGCAAAAAGCCAACGCGCTTCTTAACGCGAAAGATGTCGAAGTGACGATATTCGATGGTCCATGTCCAGCCGGAAACGTTGGTGTGCAGGTTAATCACATCGCTCCAGTTAACAAAGGCGAGGTGGTTTGGACGGTAGACCCAACCTTTGTGATATTCTTTGGCAGATTGTTTAATACGGGTAAGGTGAATCTTCGTCGCATAATAGCCCTTGGAGGTGGCGCAATGCAGTCGCCCATGTATGTTGAAGCCCTGTTTGGAACACCCTTCTCGGTAGTACTAAAAGATGCTTTAACACGCCAAGAGGATGTTCGTTTGATAAACGGTAACCCGCTAACTGGAACGAAATCATGCCTAGACGACAGTGTGGGCGTTAAAACTTCGGAGATAACAGCAATACGCGAAGGAGCCGAAGCCAACGAAATGTTTGGTTGGATTATGCCTCGTACCAATCAATTTTCTACCTCGCGCAGCTATTTCTCGTGGCTCATGGGCAAGAAAGAGTACGATTTGGATGCTCGTGTAAAAGGTGGCGAACGCCATATCATCATGAGTGGTGAGTACGATAGCGTGTTGCCAATGGATATTTACGGCGAATTCCTCATTAAAGCCATCATCACAGGCGATATCGACAAAATGGAACAACTGGGCATTTATGAGGTTTCGCCCGAAGATTTTGCATTGGCTGAATTTGTAGACAGCTCTAAACTTGAGTTGCAACGCATCGTTCGTCAAGGGCTGAACATGTTACGTAAAGAAAATGCATAAAGCAGTATGAAAGCATTAAGACAATATTTAGACAAGATAAAGCCGAACTTCGAGCCTGGAGGCAAGCTTCATGCCTTCCATAGTTTGTTCGATGGCTTGGAAACGTTCCTCTATGTACCCAATACCACTTCGAAAGTGGGAGCGCACATCCACGATTCCATCGACTCGAAACGCATCATGAGTATGGTGGTTATTGCCACTTTGCCGGCTTTGTTGTTCGGAATGTACAACGTGGGTTACCAAAACTACGCGGCAGCAGGTCATTTGGCCGATGCAAGTTTCTTCGATCTATTCTTCTTTGGTTTCCTCGCAGTGTTGCCAAAGGTTGTGGTTAGCTATGCCGTTGGTTTGGGAATAGAGTTTGCTTGGGCTCAATGGAAGCACGAAGAAATACAAGAAGGTTTCTTGGTTACTGGTATTCTCATCCCTTTGATTATCCCTGTTAACTGTCCGCTTTGGATTTTGGTTCTTGCCGTGGCCTTCTCGGTGGTTATTTGTAAAGAGATTTTTGGTGGAACGGGTATGAATATCTTCAACGTTGCCCTATGTGCGCGCGCGTTCCTCTTCTTCTCTTACCCCTCTAAGATGACTGGCGATACCGTTTGGGTTGCCTCAAATTCTATCTTAGGTTTCGGTTACGACCTGCCCGACGGCTTTACAGCTGCTACTCCCTTGGGAGAAATTGGCGCAGGAACAAATATTCCTTACAGCATTTGCGACATGATAACAGGTTTCATACCTGGAAGTATTGGCGAAACTAGCGTTATAGCAATTGGCATTGGCGCATTGATATTGCTCTGGACTGGTATTGCTAGCTGGCGTACTATGGGAAGTGTATTTGCCGGAGGTATCATAATGGCTTTGTTATTTAAGCATTTGGGCATGACAAGTATCGAATGGTATGAGCATATTATATTAGGCGGTTTCTGTTTCGGTGCTGTTTTCATGGCTACCGACCCCGTTACGTCAGCTCGCACGCATACCGGACAATGGATTTTCGGTTTCCTCATTGGCGCTATGGCTCTTATCATACGTGTGATGAACCCCGGTTATCCCGAAGGAATGATGCTTGCCATCTTGTTTGCTAATATGTTTGCCCCTCTTATTGACTACTATGTGGTGCAAGCAAACATTAACAAACGCATGAAACGTTTAATCCAAAACAATAAATGATATCATGGCAGAAGTAAAGAAAAAAGGACTTAACACCAACTCCAACGGCTATACGCTGATTTATTCTACCATCATCGTTGTTGTCGTTGCTTTCTTGCTGGCCTTCGTATTTAAAGCGTTGAAACCATTGCAAGACATCAATGTGGCGTTGGATAAGAAAAAACAATTGCTTTATGCGCTCAATATTCGAGACATAAGCGATGCAGAGGCAGCACAGAAATATAAAGATGTGGTGCTGGCCGATGAAATTATTGATACCAAAGGAAATGTAGTAGATAAAGGAGAACAAGGTGGCGAAAAAGCTGGTTTTGTTCTTAATAGTGCTGATTACAAAGCAGGGCGCTTGGCTTTGTTCGTTTGCAAAGTAGACGGACAAACAAAATACATCGTGCCCGTTTATGGTATGGGACTTTGGGGACCTATCAATGGTTTCATCGCACTAGATGCAGACAAGAACACTGTTTACGGAGCGTACTTCAATCACGAAGGAGAAACGGCCGGATTGGGTGCGGAGATAAAAGACAACGTGAAGTGGCAGAACCTGTTTAAGGGAAAGAAGGTGTTCGCAGAGGGCACCCGGAAAGTGGCACTCTCTGTTGTAAAGAAGGTAGACGACCCCTCTACGCAGGTAGATGCGGTAACAGGCGCCACGCTGACAAGTAATGGCGTGAGCGACATGCTTATCGAGGGTTTGTCGAAGTATCTCGTGTTTTTAACCAGTAAATAATCGAACGCAGCAGTTATGAGTAAGTTATTTTCAAAGGAAAACAAAGAAGTATTTGTCAATCCGCTAAATCTCGATAACCCCATCATGGTTCAGGTGCTTGGCATCTGTTCGGCGTTGGCCGTTACCTCGCAGCTAAAACCGGCTATCGTAATGGGACTTGCCGTTACCATCATTACGGCTTTCTCTAACGTTATCATCTCCTTGATACGCAATACCATCCCCTCGCGCATCCGAATCATCGTTCAATTGGTGGTGGTGGCAGCCTTGGTTACCATCGTTAGCCAAATTCTCAAAGCCTTTGTGTATGATGTCAGCGTAGAACTGTCGGTATATGTGGGTCTGATTATCACCAATTGCATCCTCATGGGACGCCTCGAAGCCTTCGCCATGATGAATAAGCCTTGGCCAAGTTTCCTCGACGGCATCGGCAATGGCTTGGGCTATGCCTTCATCTTGGTGCTTGTTGGTTGCATTCGCGAACTTTTCGGCCGTGGGTCGCTACTTGGTTTCCAGCTAATTCCTGAGAGTGCATACCACGCAGGCTATCTGAACAACGGCATGATGACTATGCCCGCAATGGCATTGATACTGTTGGGCTGTGTTATCTGGCTGCATAGGGCATATTTCTACAAAGAGAAAAAATAAAAAACGCTATGGAACATTTAATCAGTTTATTCTTTAGGTCCATCTTTGTGGACAACATGATATTCGCCTTCTTCTTGGGAATGTGCTCTTACTTGGCCGTTTCTAAGAACGTGAAGACGTCTCTCGGACTGGGTTTGGCTGTAACCTTCGTGTTACTTGTTACCGTTCCCATAGACTATTTGCTGCAAACCAAGGTGCTAGGTCCTGATTGTCTTATCGAAGGCGTTGACCTTTCTTACCTCAGCTTTATCCTTTTCATCGCCGTTATTGCAGGTATTGTGCAGCTGGTAGAAATGGCTGTCGAGAAATATAGCCCCTCGCTTTATTCTGCTTTGGGCATATTCTTGCCTCTTATTGCCGTTAACTGTGCTATCATGGGTGCATCACTCTTTATGCAACAGCGCATCAACATGGACCCCTCTAGTACTCAATACATCGGTTCGGTATTGGATTCTGTTGCTTATGCCACTGGAAGCGGTATCGGTTGGACCTTGGCTATTGTGTCGATGGGCGCCATTAGAGAGAAAATGCAATATAGCGACGTGCCTAAACCCTTGCAAGGACTGGGCATAACATTCATTACCGTAGGACTCATGGCCATGGCCATGATGTGCTTTTCGGGCTTAAATCTATAAGATAAGGATATATGGGACAGTTTATTTTTATAAGCATTGCCGTTTTTCTGCTCATCATCTTGCTGCTGGTGATTATTTTGCTGGTGGCCAAGAAATATCTTTCGCCTAGCGGAAAGGTTGTTATCACCGTGAATGGAGAAAGGGAACTTACCGTAGACCAAGGAAATAACGTAATGGCTACACTCAATGAGAACGGCATTTTCTTGCCGTCGGCGTGCGGTGGAAAGGCTAGTTGCGGACAGTGTAAGTTGCAAGTGCTTGAAGGTGGAGGAGAAATCCTCGATTCTGAACGCTCGCACTTCTCTAGAAAAGAGGTGAAAGACAATTGGCGACTTGGTTGTCAATGTAAAGTTAAAGGTGATTTGCAGGTTAAAGTGCCCGAAAGCGTTATGGGCGTGAAAGAATGGGAATGCACCGTTATCAGTAATAAAAACGTGTCGAGCTTCATTAAGGAGTTTATTGTGGAACTACCTCCAGGCGAACACATGGACTTTGTGCCTGGTAGTTATGCCCAAATTAAAATTCCAGCATACGAAACCATCGACTACAATAAGGATTTCGACAAGAACGATATTGGTAAAGACTATTGTGCAGTTTGGGAAAAATTTGGAATTTTCGACCTCAAAGCGCATAACCCCGAAGATACCATTCGCGCTTACTCAATGGCGAACTATCCAGCAGAGGGCGATCGCATAACGCTTACCGTGCGTATTGCTACTACACCGTTTAAACCTCGCCCCGAAGTGGGATTCCAAAACGTACCTACTGGTATTGCATCTAGTTATATCTTCTCGCGTAAACCTGGAGACAAAGTGGTGATGAGTGGTCCGTTTGGAGATTTCCACCCAATTTTTAATTCAAAGAAAGAGATGATTTGGGTTGGTGGTGGTGCCGGTATGGCGCCGCTTCGCAGTCAGATTATGCACATGCTCAAGACGCTTCACACTCGCGACCGTGAAATGCATTATTTCTATGGTGCGCGTAGTCTTAGCGAAGCGTTCTTCTTGGAAGATTTCCACGAGCTTGAGAAGGAATATCCTAACTTCCATTTCCACCTTGCTCTCGACCAACCAGACCCCAAAGCCGACGAGGCTGGTGTACCCTACACTGCTGGTTTTGTTCACGATGTAATGTACAATACTTATCTAAAGGACCACGAAGCACCCGAAGACATCGAGTTCTACATGTGCGGTCCTGGTCCTATGAGTAAGGCTGTGCAAGGTATGCTTGATAGTATTGGTGTTGAGCCAGAAAGCATTATGTTCGATAACTTTGGTTAAATTTGCTAGTAGCAACTTCTCCTAGTTGTCAATGCAACGGTTTTAAACTTTAAAGTTTCAACACAATTTAGCTTGCATCTACTGTTATCCTAGGGTTTCAGTCTCTGGTTGGAATACTTCAAAAGCTTTGAAGTCGCATTACAAGCAGTTTTTTAATTACCCTATGAAAACAAGCTAGGTTGAGCAACTATACTATCCGTAAAATAGTATAATTTAAGTATTGCCATGTTTCGATGGCATAACTAACACCGCACGGTGAATGATAGAACATTCGCTGTGCGGTGTTCTCGTATTCAAATATAAAAGACTAACTTTGCACCAAATAAATAAGATATGATAAAAGCTTTGTTTTTTGATATTGATGGCACACTTGTGAGTATGAAGACCCACACCATTCTCCCTTCAGCGGTGGAATGCATAGCACAAGCTAAACATAAAGGTATAAAAGTGTTTATCGCCACGGGTAGGCCCTTAGGCATTATCAATAATATTGATGGCATCTTACCCTTTATAGATGGTTATCTCACTGCCAACGGTGCACATTGCATTGTAGGCAACGAAGTGGTTTACCATCAGCCCATACTCAAAGCCGATGTGGAATTGATTCTTAACGAAGCCACAAAGCAAGACTATTCTTGTGTTGTTGTGGGACAAGATGCTATTGGTACCTTTAATTATAAGGATAATATCGACCGTATTTTCAGACGTATGCTCGATATTCATGGTGTAGACTACAACATCCCGATAGAAGAATTACTAAAAACAGATATCTTAGAACTAACACCCTTTGTAAGTGTTCAACAAGAACAACAACTCATGCCTCGAATACCTAATTGCGTTTCTGCTCGTTGGCATCCAGAGTTTATGGATGTTACCTCGCGTTTGGCCGATAAGGGTAGGGGGCTTACCGCCATTGCCCAACATCTTGGCATCGCTTTATCAGACTGTGTTGCTTTTGGCGATGGTGGGAATGATATCAGTATGTTTGTTGCAGCTGGTATTGGCGTGGCTATGGGTAATGCAGGCGACAACGTAAAACAAGCAGCTAACTTCGTAACTAAACATATAGATGAGGAAGGCATTATGCATGCAATGAAGTATTTGGGCATTGTGTGATTCGGCTTTGAGGGTAGGTGTAGGTGACGCGGTTGAAGAGGTTCTTGGGATAGAGCACCTCGCTCAGCCGTTCGAAGTCGTTGGTGTAACGTTCGTGCCCTATCTGCGAGGGCGCGGTGGGATGGTCGGCGTCGCCGTACTCGTAGG
>NZ_CALKQY010000079.1:0-42555 GCF_937990675.1 Hoylesella shahii
GTGTTTGACTACGATTGGCCGACACAACAACCTCGTCGAGCGCAATTTCGTCGGGCTTGAGCATCACATTCAGCTCATGGGTATTATTTTTTTGCGTTGTCACCTCGTGTTTGTAAACCCTATAACCCGCTGAGCGCACTTCCACAATCACCTTTCCCACAGGCAGGTTTCGCAGCATAAAATGGCCATCGGCATCGGTGGTGGTGATAACTGTACCCAAAACCAGCACGCTAGCGTGTTGTAAAGGCTGCTTTGTTTTACTATCCACAACGCGTCCCTTAATGTTGGCTTCGGTATTAACTTTCACTTCGTTCTCGTGCCTTGCGTAAGTGGGCAGCGAAAGAACGAACGTAGCGGCGAAAACAAACGCCGATTTACATAAAATCTGTTTTACGGTTCTTTTCTTTATCATTTTAAATTGTTTTAAATTCAGGCATGTTCTGTAAATCTTTGATATAGTCACAGCACGCCCCATAGGGCTTTTTATAGTCTTATCAATGATTCTAGAGCTCGCTTTTGATTTGTTAATGCAAAGATAGGATGTTGTAATAAATAGTACAATACCTAGAAGTAGGGAAAAAGCCTCAATCCCCTGTCCCTCTCCAAAGGGGAGAGAGGAGTGGTATGCTTGGTGTCTTTCGTAGTTGTTTGCTTCGGTGATTTAAGCATTTATGAACCTAGCAACCTCTAGTATAAGGCATTAGTAAACCTCGATAAAGAACACTTCGACATCGCGTTGTAGGCCTAATCCCAAAAACGACTTGGGAGTTGGCTTTCGCTTTGTCGGTATCTTTATCGAGGTTAACTGTATTAACTACAGGCTATAAGCCTTTTACTTATTCAATTTCCACGTTGCGCCGTCCTTAGTATCTTTCACTTCAAAGCCAGCGGCGGCCAGTTCGTCGCGTATGCGGTCGCTCGTTGCCCAGTCTTTATCGGCCTTAGCCTTGGCGCGTAGGTCGAGAACCATGTCAACAACCTGTCCGAAAGCCTCTTCGCGAGCATCGTTGTTGTTTCCGTTTTCGGCTTTAAGTCCGAGCAATTGGAAGGCAAAGAGGTGCATGGTGGCAGATAATTGTTCGAGGTGTTGGGCCGAAATCTGCGCCTTATGGTCGATAAGTGTGTTGATAAGTCGGCACGCTTCGAAGAGATGACTCAGCACCATGGGTGTTTGGAAGTCGTCGTTGATGGCCGCATAACATTTTCCTGGCAATTCGTTGACGATGGTTGCCGTGCTCTCGTCGCTGTTTTTGGCAGGCTGAATGCGTTGCAAATCGGCAATACCATTAAGCAGTCGTTCTAATCCTTTCTCGCTAGCTTGCAGGGCTTCGTTAGAGAAGTCAACCGTTCCGCGATAGTGAGCCGAGAGGATGAAGAAGCGAATAGTCATGGGCGAGTAAGCTTTTTCGAGCATTGGATGCGAGCCCATGAAGAACTGTTCGAGTGTAATGAAGTTGCCAAGGCTCTTTCCCATCTTCTGTCCGTTGATGGTTATCATATTATTGTGCATCCAATAGCGCACCATTTGTTCGCCTTCTGAGGCCACAGCTTGTGCGATTTCGCATTCGTGGTGTGGGAAAACAAGGTCCATTCCGCCACCATGAATATCGAATTTATTACCCAGATACTTGCGTCCCATGGCCGTACACTCGCAGTGCCAGCCAGGAAAGCCATCGCTCCAAGGGCTAGGCCATCGCATGATGTGTTCGGGTTGGGCGCGTTTCCAGAGGGCAAAGTCGGCCTGATTACGCTTTTCGCCCACACCGTCTAGCTGTCTAGAAGCGTCTAAAACGTCTTCGAGATTTCGGCCAGAGAGAATGCCATAGCGATGTTTTTGGTTGTATTTGGCAATATCGAAATAGATAGACCCATTGCTTTCGTATGCAAAACCATTGTCGATGATTTTCTTTACCAGCTCTTCTTGTTCGATGATATGGCCCGAAGCTTGTGGTTCGATGCTAGGCGGGAGCACGTTAAGCATTTGCATGGCAGCATGATAGGTGTTGGTATAATGCTGTGCAATCTCCATTGGTTCGAGCTGTTCTAAGCGTGCTTTCTTAGCAATCTTGTCGTCGCCTTCGTCGGCATCGTGTTCAAGATGGCCCACATCGGTGATGTTTCGCACGTAGCGCACCTTGTAACCCAGGTGTTGCAGATAGCGAAACACTACATCGAAGGTGATGGAAGGGCGTGCATGACCCAGGTGTGGGTCGCCATAAACCGTGGGTCCACATACATACATGCCCACGTTGGGCGCGTGTAGGGGTTCGAAACGCTCCTTTTGACGGGTTAGGGTGTTATAGATTAATAGGGGGGAATTTGGCAAATCTACCCCACAACTGGCCTCACCCCCGTCCCCTCTCCAAGGGGAGAGGGGCGTGGTATGCTGTGTTGATTCGGTTGTTTGTGACGAGTTGCTTTGAATTTGCGCTGAATTGTCAGCGGGTTTATTTTGTTCGTTCATATTCTTATTTGTTTTCTGTCTCACCCTTAACCCACAACCAGCCTCACCCCCAACCCCTCTCCAAGCGGAGAGGGGCGTGGTATGCTGTGTTGTTTGGGCGAGTGAAGGTAAGTGATTACTCGTTATTAACTATGATTTTATTAGGCCATTACCTCACAAGGTTTATCGTATAGATAGTACTACCGTGTGCCATCAAGTGCCACAATCATTAGAACTACCACAACGTTGCAAGGCTAATCACGCCCCTCTCCGCTTGGAGAGGGGTTGGGGGTGAGGCTGTTTTCAATCAGTCTTAGCAGATGTTCCACCGCGTCTTTCTCGTCGATATTCTTCTCAACGCATTCTTTTTTGCGATAGAGCGACACCTTTCCTGGGCCAGCACCCACATAACCAAAGTCAGCATCTGCCATTTCTCCAGGTCCGTTTACGATGCATCCCATGATGCCAATCTTCAAACCCTTCATGTGTTTAGTGGCTTCGCGAATGCGAGCGATGGTAGAACGCAGGTCGTAGAGTGTGCGTCCGCAGCCCGGACAGCTGATGTATTCGGTTTTAGTGGTGCGCAAACGTGCTGCTTGCAAAATGCCAAAGGCAGTGGCATCCACGTCTTCGTCAGAGATATCGCCATCGTTCATCAGCCAGATACCGTCGGTTAGTCCGTCAATCATCAGTGGTCCCATATCGGCAGCGGCCTTTAGTTGGAACAAATCCTTCTCTTCGTTGGTGTGTCGATACATTTGCGCAAACACCACAGGATTGTTTAAGCCCGCTTGCCATAGTTCGTGAACCAGCGCTCGCTGGTCGCCCACCTTGTTTTTATGCGTGCTCATGCACACCACAACCACCTCTGGATGGTGTTTAAGGCAAGCAATATACTCTTCGCTATCAGCTCCATATTGCAGCACAAGGAACTTCACATCGGCCTGAACCAACGAGATAAAGGGCACAGCATTGTGTGGGAAGATGGGGTAAACCTGCTCGTTGGCCTGCGGATTGGTGCTAGCGAGCTGCATATAAGCATCGTAGTCCATGATATAACGGCGCTGTGGCGAGAGTGTAGCAGGAAGATGTCGGCCGATATAGATGTAATCGGGCGTTTGGTCTACGTTAGTCACCACGTGAACCTTATTCTTATCCATGCGATTGCTTATCACCACGGGTGGGTTTTGGCCTCCGATATTGGCCACAGGCATGGTGGGTCTGCGTTCGGGTGCAACGAAATTAAAGCCATTAGCCACCTTCGCCGGTATGGGAAGATGTGGAGTGCGAGCCGAAACATAGTTTACCAATGCTCGTGCCACGGGTATTTCGGCCTCGGGTTCTTCGCTAAGCGACACGCGAATGGTGTCGCCAATGCCATCAGCCAATAGTGCACCGATGCCCACAGCGCTTTTAATGCGACCGTCTTCGCCCTCTCCTGCCTCAGTAACGCCAAGATGTAAGGGGTAATTCATGTCTTCGAGTCGCATCTGTTGCACCAGAAGACGCACCGATTGCACCATCACCACAGTGTTAGAAGCTTTGATTGAGATAACCACATTATTGAATTGCTCTCGTTTACAGATGCGAAGAAACTCCATACAACTTTCAACGATGCCAGCAGGAGTGTCGCCATAACGACTCATAATGCGGTCGGATAGCGAGCCATGGTTAACGCCAATGCGCACGGCTGTGTTGTTTTGGCGACATATATTAAGGAAAGGCACGAAGCGTGCATCAATCTTTTTAATCTCTTCGGCATACTCTTCGTCGGTATATTCCAACTGTTTGAACGTTCGACCTGGGTCTACATAGTTGCCGGGATTAATGCGAACCTTCTCAACATGCTGCGCAGCCACGTCAGCCACGTTGGCATTAAAATGCACATCGGCAACAAGTGGCGTGTGTAATCCCAGCTTAGAAAGCGCTTGTTTGATGTTTTTCAGGTTCTCGGCCTCGCGTTTTCCTTGCGTGGTAAGCCTCACCAGTTCGCCTCCAACTTGCACAATACGTTGCACTTGCGCCACAGAAGCCTCGGTGTCGTTGGTGTTGGTGGTTGTCATCGACTGCACACGCACGGGGTTGTTGCCGCCCATGGCCACGTTTCCTACGGTGGTTACCGATGCATTACGTCGTTGCAGATTAAAGATGTCGATGCCGATAGTGCCTTCATTGTCGGTATCAATAGGCTGAAGAAGTTCTTCGCTGTGGTTGTTATCGCGTTCGTTCATCATCTTTTTAAAGGTGAAAGGGTGGAAAAGTGAAAGAGTAAAAGAGTGGAAAAGTGAAAGAGTGAAAGGGTGAAAGAGTGAATGGGTGGAAAAGTGAAAAGGGTGAAAGCCTGAAAGCGTAGAAAGGTGAATATGAGAAGAGTGAAAAGAAACTTCGCCTACCCACTTATACACACCTTAACCCATCAATTCATCGCCTTAAACACTCGTTTACGATGTCAATTCATCAACTAATTCACTCCTTAACAGGTTCACACGTTAACTCATCTACTAGTCCACTTCTTATCATTCGTCCCTAGTTTGTTTTAAACTCGTACTTCACTAGGGCCAATTCTTCGTTAGCTTTGGTAATTTTCTGTCCTAAATTAGCTTTATAATCGTGCAATGCTTGCGCCACATTCTCGTCTGTCAATGCCAGCATTTGCACGGCAAGGATAGCTGCATTCATAGCGCCATTCACGCCAACCGTGGCAACGGGTATGCCTGGAGGCATCTGAACGATAGACAAAAGTGCATCTAAACCATCGAGCATGCCTTTGATTGGAACGCCGATAACAGGCAAAGTGGTGGATGCAGCCACAACACCAGGCAATGCAGCAGCCATTCCAGCCGCAGCAATAATAACCTTAATGCCACGCTCTTTAGCTCCTTTAGCGAAAGCCTCAACGGCATCGGGGGTGCGATGTGCACTGAGAGCGTTTACCTCGAAGGGCACTTTCAAATCGTTAAGCAGCTTACATGCCTTCTCCATAACGGGCAGATCGCTAGTGCTGCCCATGATAATGCTAACTAATGGGGTCATAAAAATAAAATGTTCGGCCTCTCCTTTCTCGGCTCTCTTTATATAAATAAGGAGTGCTGCATTTGTTGCAGCGTTGCCACAACATAGGGATTGGCTTGTTTATAATTCGTTATTTAAATTGTTATACTTCAAAAAAACGGTCTGTTTGTAGGTCTTCAGCGCTTGTTTAGCGCCTTATGATATGCTTTTAAATTACCAAGAAGGCGCTAACCATACCCACAAGAAATCCCGCCACCACCTGTAAGAGGCTGTGTTGGCGAAGAATCATTCTGCTTGTGCCCACCATGCCACCCACGATGAACACCAAACAGAGCCACCAAACGGGATTGAACATAAAGAGAAAAGCAAAGGCCATGAGCCCGCCTGCTACGCCACCAATGGCCGCCGAGTGGGTGGAAATCTTCCACCAAACATTGATTAGGGCGCACACCACTTGCACAACGATGGCCGCTACTAATATTCTACCCATGAAACGCGGTATCTGTAACACCGTCATGAGATAGTAACAACCAAAGTAACACAATATTGAGATGATGTAAGGCACCATACGACGCTCCTTATGTCCTAACTCTATCAAACTCCAACCTTGATAACGACGGTAGAGATGTATGAGCACCGTGGGTACAAATATTGTGGCTATATACACCAAGAGCAACACCTCTAGCTTGTAGTCCCAAGGTAATTGAGACATATAACTAAAGGTGAACAGCGCTATCAAGCCCACAATGGGCAGATAAAACGGCGTGAACAGTATGCTCATCATCCGTGCGCCAAATATGATGTTTTTCTCTTTCATAAGCAACTTTAAGTAACCGGCCTCACCCCCAACCCCTCTCCAAGGGGAGAGGGGAGTGAAATGCTTTGATATTATCAAGCCTTTTATATATCACTTCCTTGCCTTTAACTTGTAGCTAGCGACTTAACGCTTTGCTCTTTTTTACTGTTAGGCTTATACAACTGCCTTAAATAGGCCGAGCCAATGGTCTAAACACACTATTACTAACCATACCATCTTTTGCGCCACCCCACAAAGTAACAAGGCTAATCACTCCCCTCTCCGCTTGGAGAGGGGTTGGGGTGAGGCCATTTGTGCTGGTTGTGCATTGGGGTGGGTTTTGTTACCCCTTCCTCAACCTTGCCACTGGCAGCCCCAGTTGTTCTCTATACTTAGCCACAGTGCGCCGAGCGATGGGCAAACCCTTCTTTGCCAATTCTTCTTTTAGTAAGTCGTCGCTCAGTGGTTTCTTTTTATCTTCGTTGTCAATAAGTTCTTTAAGGGCGATTTTTATTTTGCGTGTAGACAGTTCTTCGCCATCGCCAGTGGTGTAAGCATCGGTAAAGAAGAAGCGCAGGGGAAACGTTCCCCACTTTGTTTGCGCATACTTGATGTTGCTAACGCGCGAGATGGTAGAGATGTCCAGCCCTGTGCGGTCGGCAATGTCTTTGAGAATCATCGGCTTCAGGTCTGCTTCATCGCCATCAACAAAGAACTTACGTTGAATATCAATGATAGCCTGCATGGTAACACTTAGCGTATGCTGTCGTTGTTTAATAGCTTCGATATAGCCTTGTGCCTTCTCCACTTTCTCCTTTGCATAGAGCAGCGCCTCTTTTTCGCCCTTTGTCATATTGGCTTTATTGCTTTTATAGTGGTCTACCATGTCTGCAAACGACGGCGATACCGTTAGTCTGGGTATATTTCCTCTGCTAAGATAGAACGACACCTTGCCATCATCATCCGTTTCAACGATAAAGTCGGGCGTAATTTGTTGTAGGTTACGTCCCTGCGTTTCGCCCATCGACGCCCCCGGTTTAGGGTTAAGCTTTCTAATCTCGGCCTGCAGGTCGGCCACCTGTTCATCTGTGAGTTGCAATTGCGTTTGAATAACGTTCCAATGTTTTTTAGTAAAGGCATCAAAACATTCGTTCATCACACGTTTCATCATCTCCTTAGCCCAGCTGTCGGGTTTTCGTTCAATCTGTATGAGCAAGCATTCTTTAAGCGAACGCGCGCCAATACCAGCAGGGTCGAATGTTTGTAGCACGTTCAGCATCTTTTCGATGTCTGCCGTTTCCACGTCAAGGTTATGGTATATAGCCAGTTCGTCGGCAATAGACTCGAGGTCTTTGCGCAGCAAACCGTCGCTGTCTAGCGAGCCAATAATATACAACAGCACCTCCTCTTCTTGCGGGTTGAGGTCTATTTCGCCCACCTGCTCTTTGAGTTTATCGTAAAACGACGTTGTGTCGCCATACACAATTTCCTCGTAGTCGGCATTGTTATAGTTATCTCTGCCGTAGGTTTCGGGCATTTCATCGTCTCGTCCGATGTTCTCCAGTGCAGCATCCAGGGCCTGTTCTCTTTCTTCTCTTTCGGTTTGTTGGTCGAAATCCTCCTCCCCTTGTTCGTCGTTGTTATTAGCAGCGTCGTAATTATCGGTGTCGTTAGGTTCGTTCGAGTTGGTTTCTAATGCGGGATTATCATCCAATTCAGCAGCCACACTCTGTTCCAGTTCGGTAAGAGGCATCTCCAGAAGTCGCACTTGCAACATCTGTTGTTGTGATAGTCGTTGTACCTGAACCTGTTTTTGTGTCTGTGTTTGTATAAGCTTTTGTGCCATAATACTTGTCGCTTCAATGGGATTTAGCCCCACCCGTTTCCCTATTTCTTTTGCTTGCCGAAGCACAGGGTGAGCAATGCGCCCGTTACCTAAATGCAAAGGTAGGAAATAAGATGCTAAAGAACAAAGGCTGCAGGCTATTTGTTTGATAGATTGTTGGTATTTTGATTGGCATATTTCGGTGTTTTTATTTTTTTTAGATTTTGTGCGAATGGTTTGTTGCTTTGTTTTGGTGCTTTTACTGTTTTGTGTGGCAGTGATTAGGGCCTATTTTTAGCTGTTTGTCTGTAGGTTTATGTATTCTATAATCCGCTTACTTGCACCGCGTTTCAATCTTTCTTCTGTGCCCATATCCACTATAACACAAACCCAACCCAGAGAAACGCGCCAACAATAATTACTCCATTTCTTTCCAATTCTTGCAAAATTGGAAAGAAATATATAACTTTGCGATAACGTTCAAACAGCAAAAAGGCTATGCCAAAGATAGAAATTCCGCCACAGATTACCGCCACTCGTCTTACACAAGCTTTGTTAGAAGAACAGAATGAGGAACTTGTTGCCCTGGTTAGCAAGATAAACGAGAACTACGAATATTGGGATACGGTGAAATATAAGTCGCTTCCTAAAAATTGTAGTGCCGAAAAACTATGGGCTTACGTTAAGGCTTCGCGACTGAAACAGCAAATATCTGTATGGCCCAAATATGGTATTACACTAAGTATTACCAACCAGATGCAACGCCATTGCCACGAGTTTGACATGAATTTTGGCACTGCAAGGATGGACGACAACGCCTTGCCACCCGATGCGAAGGAGCATTTTCTGGTAAGCTCGCTTATGGAAGAGGCCATCTCTTCTAGCCAAATGGAGGGAGCTAACACCACGCGCCGAGTGGCAAAAGATATGTTGCGCAAGCAAACCAAGCCCAACGACAAGTCGCAACAGATGATTGCAAACAACTATCAAACCATTCAATTCATTGTGCAAAACCAAGATAAGCCGCTCACACCCGAGTTGCTGCAACATGTGCACAAACTGATGACCGAAAAAACGCTAAACAACAACGAGGATGCGGGTAGGTTTAGAACCAACGATGAGGTGGTGGTAGCTGACGGAATAACAAACGAGGTGGTGCATCAACCACCATCCTACAAGGATATTAAACCTTTCGTGGCCGACCTATGCCGTTTTTTCAATCACGAAGAACAGACCAACTTCATCCATCCGCTGATAAAGGGCATTGTTATTCATTTCATGCTGGCCTTCGTTCACCCCTTTGTTGATGGCAATGGGCGAACAGCTAGAGCCTTATTCTATTGGTATCTGCTTAGGCGTGGTTATTGGCTAACCCAATATTTGTCGGTTTCGCGCATGATAGCTCGTTCGAAAAAATCATACGAGAAGTCGTTTCTCTATACCGAAACCGACGGTAACGACATGGGCTACTTCGTTAGTTACAACATGCGCGTGCTGCAACAATCGTTCAACGAACTGCAAACCTACATCCAACGCAAACAAAAAAAACGCCTCGCAGCCAACACTTACCTGCAATTGGGTGGCATAAACGAGCGGCAAGCACAGATAATTCAACTCTTTGCCGATAATCCCAAAGCCGTTGTTACCATCAAAGAGTTGCAAAACAAGTTTTTTGTTACCCCCACAACAGCCAAAGCAGACATCATGGCACTTATCAATCGCAAGCTTGTTACCGAATTTGCTTTTAACAAAGTGAAAAAGGGCTATATGCGAAGCGAATACTTTGAAGACGCAATTAAAGCTTTGTCTTAACCCCTTGGGCTTGTTCTACCACTGTGATATAAACACTTGCTCACAAAGCTGCAATGCATAGACCTATTGAAAATGGTTTACAGCAACCCCTACGCTAACCTTGAAAGCAAATCATTCGGCATAAACGCGCCAACAATAATTACTCCATTTCTTTCCAATTCTTGCAAAATTGGAAAGAAATAGAACGCTTTTTTCTATCATCAACAAAACCTTTCGCCATCTCGTTAACAAAACAAATGTAGACTACTTTTATGCCTCACGTTGCTCACCACTTAGCCTTTATACCACCATTTCTGCCTCAAATATGGCGTATTTTCATATTTTTGACGTAATTTTGCCTGTTCAAACATACCTATAATGAGCATTACATCCTTGTTGGGCGGAGTTTTCAAGAGTCGACAGACGCACATTGAGGCCTACACCCACAACAGCGAAGAGATACAAAGGCGTGTGATGACGCACCTTGTGCAGCAAGGACAACGCACGCAATATGGCAAAACGTGGGGAATGAACAACGTTCGCACCTACGAAGACTTTGCCAATCGCATGCCCGTAACCACTTACGAAGAGCTCAAAGAACCTATCGACCGCATGCGACACGGCGAAGCCGATGTGCTTTGGCCAGGTGTGGTGAAATGGTTTGCTAAGTCGTCGGGCACCACCAACGACAAAAGCAAGTTCATCCCTGTATCGACCGATGGCCTAAAAAATATTCATTATAAAGGTGGTAAGGATGCTGTGGCGCTTTATCTGCGCAATAATCCCAAGAGTAAACTGTTTGATGGTCGCAGTTTGATACTGGGCGGAAGCCATTCGCCCAACTATAACGTGGCCAATAGCATTGTTGGCGACCTTAGTGCCATACTCATCGAGAACATCAATCCCTTGGCCAACCTGGTGCGCGTGCCTAAAAAAAGCATCGCCCTGATGCCCGATTTCGAGGCCAAACGCGAGGCTATTGCTCGCCAAACACTGCATGCCAACATCACCAACATATCGGGCGTGCCCTCGTGGATGCTCTCTGTGCTGGTGCGGGTGCTCGAATTGTCAGGCAAAAACACGCTCGCCGAGGTGTGGCCTGGCCTTGAAGTGTTTTTCCATGGTGGCATAGCCTTTGGCCCTTACCGCGAACAATACCACCATTTGGTGGGTTCTTCACAGATGCATTACATGGAAACCTATAACGCTAGCGAAGGTTTCTTTGGCCTACAAGATGCACCCAACGACGAATCCATGCTGCTTATGCTGGATTACGATGTGTTCTACGAGTTTATCCCGATGGACGAGTTTGGCCGAGATAATGCCACTATCGTTCCGCTTTGGGGTGTTGTGCCTGGTCAAAACTATGCCATGGTGATTAGCACATCATGTGGTTTGTGGCGATACATCATCGGCGATACCGTGATGTTCACCTCAACCCAACCTTATAAGTTTAAGATTACGGGCCGAACAAAATATTTCATCAATGCCTTTGGCGAAGAATTGATTATGGACAACGCCGAACAGGGTTTGGCCTACGCCTGCAAAACCACAGGCGCCGAGGTGTTGGAGTACACCGCTGCACCTGTTTTTATGGATGCCGAGGCCAAATGTCGACACCAATGGCTCATCGAATTTTCGCGCCAACCCTCGTCGCTGGATGCCTTTGCTAAGGCGCTCGACCAGCGTTTGCAACAACTTAATAGCGACTACGAGGCTAAACGCCACAAGGACATCACTTTGCAACAACTCGAAGTGGTTGTGGCTAGACCTAACTTGTTTAACGATTGGCTCAAGAGTAAAGGAAAATTGGGCGGACAACACAAGGTGCCACGACTGGGCAACAGCCGAAAAAACATCGACGAATTGCTGCAAATGAATTAAGACAGGTTCTATAAATTACCTTTGCTGTATTTTTAGCTTTTAGCTGAGCAGGTTTTGCTTACTTCTTGAAGGAGCATAGTGAACTATGCGACTGAAAGAGAAAGCGAAAGATGCCAGATAAAAGCAAAAAGACAGTGAAGAGCAATACAAGGAACAACGATTGAACCTTTGCGGGGAATTTTTAGAACATGCCTTAAAGCAATGGCTAATCCCAATTGGTTGATCAACCGATTGGGATATTTTTTACCTCCTCCCTACCCTTTTACAGATTTGTTTTGGCGCCTTGCTTCTATTATTCTTGCTTGAATGCGGTTTTCGCTGTTACCGATTAACATCAAAATGTAAAATATTACGTACAAAATTTAACACTATGAGCAGCTTTTTTCGGGCCAACTCCCCACTCGCTCGCAAATATTCGATTCTCGCTAGAGTTTGATTAGATGAAAACACACTTGCATAACGAATGGTTATAAACCGTATTTTTATTTAATAAAACCCTACTTTTTGCTAAAAAATGGGCTATTTGCAGCAAAACAACTGGCTAAATGCACCAAAATGCTGTGCTAACTCCTAGTAAATGCCGTGCTAACTCCTACTAAACGCAGTGCTAACTCCTACTAAATGCAAGGTTAAATGCACCAAAACGCAGACCAAAATGCATCTTTTTGCAATTATCTGAGCACCTTAGAAGCCTAAAAGAGATGAAAAAATACGACGTATTTATGGAAAAAATAGCTTGAAAAAGGGGTTTTTTGCCCCAAAATGCTGTTTTTAGAGCGGTGAAAAATGGTGGATTGGCAAGCAAATAGAAAGGCAAAAAGGTGCATTTTGCCCCTTTTTGCCTTAAAACGGATGTAAAAATAAATGTTTATTGTCTGAAAAAGGAACTAAAACCATGGTTTTTAGCTCTATTTTTCTCTAGAATGGATGGCTTTGGAGGGCGTGTTTTGTAAATTATTATTACCATATTTAATAAGGAAACAATAGTAATGCATTACACAATCATCATTATAAAACCTATACAAAAGCTGTCAGCCACGCAACTTTCATCTGTATAACTTTAAAAGAACGAGCCTGTATAAGCAACTGAAGTTCTATAAGGTTGCTTTAGTGAAAAACGCACCTTTTCTTTACATTGCTATCCCTAACAGGCGTATATCTATAAGGCCATACTTAGGTAACAACTAAAAAAAGACATAAAGAAGCTTTTAAAGGCTGCACACACACCTACATCGCCGTGGGTTAATTTTCATTTAAGCCCGATACGCGAAGAATAAAAAGCAAAATAACCCCATTAATAAATTAAGAAAGAGGTGAAAACGGCTTTCGCAAGCGTCTTCACCTCTTTCTTTAATTTCATTCTACAATATGGAAATCGCCCTTATCGTCTTTCTGCAAGGTGAGCAAGAACTGTGGGTATGAAGTTTTCCTGGGTCCAATCTCCACCCCATTGCAATATATTCGTTCAATCGCGATGCTACTGTCGGCCAACATTTTTTTATCTTCTGGCGCGCCATAAACAAATTTAATGCGGAGGTCGATGGTTTTGCCCTCGATGTTCAATTGCGTTGTAGCATAGCCTTCGCCATGCGAGCGGTTGGCGTTATAGGTCATGTCTTTTTCGTTGGGCAGTTCAGCAATAAACTCCAAACGTTTCTCTCCCAAGCTATTGTCTGCGTTGATGCGCATGGATAAGCCTTGCTTGCTTTGCAAGCCATAGACAGAGAAGTTTTTTTTCTGCATCAACAACTCATAATCATAAGCTTGACCCTTGGCGTCTAGCAGCGAAAGCAAAATCGTGTTATGCCGAAGAGCAGCTATCGTAGGCTGATAGTAAGATTCGTTGCTGGTGGTGCACGATGAAAAGATTAGGCAACCGAACAAGAATGCCATCGAAATGCGTAGTTTAGCGATATTCATAATGAGACAAATTAATAAACATTCAAATAATATGGCATATGGGCACCATCCAAATAAGAGCTATCATTTCGTGATAATCCCTTGTAAAAAAGATTAGCATAGGCTGTTGCCTGTTTCAAACTTAATTGCAACTCACTTCTTGAATGTCCATTTTTAATAGGTTCGTATGCCATCGGGCTATCCGAACAAGAATAGAAACATGCAGCTAAGGCTACAAAAAATAATTGTTTTTTCATAATTTGTAGCTTTTTGTTAGAATTTTGATTACCTACTGGGCGATGAGTAATTAGAATAAAGTAATTCTACCCAGCCTGTTGCAAATATAGGAATTAAAATCCAATATACATAAATATTTCCTCTATTTTAACACCGATGTAATTAAAAACGCCAACCAACGCCCGAAAAGCCTATCAGCCCTCAACAACTATCGTATAATAAGACACGCCATAGCCACACCAATAACCCAAACCGCCGTGAATATTCGAGCGAATGTTCTGCATCGAGTTAAATAGTGGGTTGCGCCCTTTGCCATGATAGTCGTCCATACTCTTCCAAAACTCGTACGAAACAGAGTCGATATGGCAGAATTTAATCGTTATAAACTCGTTCTGCTTAAAGAAAGTGGCGTTGGGATTGGCCACGTTTTGCCGCGAATTGCTAACCAAAATAGATGCCTGTGTGGGCAAAAGACGGTCGTTATAGGTACCCAGATAAGTGGAATGAAAGTCTTTACGATGGTTATATTGCCGCACAAACACCTTGTAATAGTCGGTTGTGGCTGGATTATCCGTAAACCTTACGCGCAGTTTATACCAGCCAGGAAAATGCGGAAGCTCTTCTGCCTTGATGCTTGTAAGGGCAACAGGCTTGGGAATGGTGGTTACGGCATGGGCATGAAAGTTCTGAAAGTCAACGCGCAATGTATAAGTCTTGCCCACTTCGCCCCGCATGTCGGAGGTGGTATAGATGTAAGGCGGAAAATAATCTTTATGAGGCATGCCCGTAAGCACCACTTCGCGCGTGCCGTCGTTCACCGTTACTTTGGCCCAACGCAACAAAAAGCTGTTAAGCGAATCGGTTGATTGCAACTGCTTTGATATGGGAACGGTGGTGGTTAACTTCACAATGGGAAAGCCACCACTATCTATCCAGCCCTCAACCACCAGCTGTGCAGGGGCTTGTTCAACCTCTGTTTCTTCGCAACTAAGGCAAAAAAACACCAATAATAATGGTAATAATAACCTGTACATAGCCTAAAACTTAAAAAAATAACTGATGGATGGGAGAAAAGGCATTTGCTGTGGCAAGAACGATAGCGGCCTATACGAATAACCATCGCCATCTATACGTATGCGCCAGAACAAGTCGTTACGCCGCATGTTGGCGTTATATACCGAAAGGTTAAGGCCATGTTCGCGGCCATTTCGACAATATAACAGGTAGTTGGCCGAGAGGTCGAGCCGAACATAGGTGCTAAGCCTGGCCCCATTGTGCGGTCCGAACTGCGAAACAAGGTTACCATCGAGCATGTAGAAGTTCTCTGGTGCGGTGAATGGCGTACCACTGGCCCACACCAACGTTGCAGCAAGGCGCCAACGAGGGTTTAATTGGTATGTGGTTACGGCGTTAAGTTCGTGCACACGCTCATGACTGGCGGGATATTCGCCAATCAAAGCAGTGCCAGGATAATGCCGTTGTGCCCTACCCCACGCATAACTAACCCACCCCGTTAGCCTACCCGAACGCTTTTCGAGCATCACCTGCGCACCATAATTGCGCCCTTGGCCCTCAATAAGGTGTTTACTTACGTTGTTGGAAGGGTTGAAAATAACCTCGAACGGCGTGCTAACATATTCTGTTTGATGGTAAAGCCACTTGTGATAAACGCCTGCCGTAAGCAGAAATGCTCCTTTAAACAAGGCGGTGCGATAGTTAGCCGAAAGGCTGATGGCGCGTTGCGGACGATGCTCGGCCGACGATGAGAGCCAAAACTCACTGGGAAGATTGAGCGAAGAGAACCCCGTACGAAAGAGGTACTGACGCTTGATGGTCCCACTAACGAGGAATGCACCCACGGGCGACTCCCAAACAAGATGTAAAAGGGGGTCTAGACCGTAGAAAGTGGCATCGGGCGAGCGATAAATTGTGGCTCGTAGGCCACCTGTTAGTTTTAGTTGTTCGGCCAACGATAGGGCCATGTCGGCTCCCAACGATGTTTCCAGTGTGCGTTGGCGGTGCGGTGCGGGGTTGATGTACTGCCTATCGCCGCTCACTTCGGGCGATTGAAGTCGCAAGCGATGATAAACCACGGCGGCATGTAGGCTTAATGGCGCAAAAGAGAGGTGCGCCTTGTAACCCCAATCGGTGATAGAAGAGGGCAAACGCAAGTGTGTGTTTTCAAATTCTGTATAGAAATCATTGCCATAGGCAGAGAGGTAGGCCGTTTGTTGCAGCGTTGTTCGGCCCATGCGCCTTGTCCAATGCAGTGCGCCCAAATGGTTGGCCCACTTCATATTGCCTTTATATACAGATACTTTTTCGTTTAGTTCGCCATCGTCTTGTCCACTATAATAGTCCATTCGCAGCATGTTGTTATCATTGGGATGATAAGTCAACGTTAGGTTTGCATCGTAAAAGCCATATTTTAAGGCCATGTCGCTCATGTTGAGCAAACGATGATAAAGCAGGTTTATGTAGGCCGAACGACCCGAAAGTGTTAGTTCCATCTTGCCATTGATGGGTACGCGCAGGGTGGCTTGCGAGGAAATAAGCCCTATGCTGCCCTCGCCTGCAAGTTTATGGGCAATGCTATCGGGCGAAGAAAGGTCTACAAAGCCGCCCAACCTGTTGGCATGACCTGCCGAAACCGCTGTGGGCGAAAAGTGCATCTGTGCATAATGGCTGGCGTTGAAAATGGAAAAGATGCCCAACAGATGGGCAGCGTTATGCACAGGCACACCATTAAGGCTCATTTCGTTGTGCATATTGTCGCACCCCTCAATGTGTAAGCCAGCGTCTAGCTCGCCATTGGTTTGCACATTGGGTAGTGATTGGGCATAGCGCAGCGGGTCGGCATTACCAAATAGCTTAGGCATGTCGTTGAGAAAGTCGAGGTTCAGCGTAATTTGTCCTAAGGCATTGGCATGCAACTTTCCTCGTAAGCGTGGCGCAACAATGTCCACGTTACGTAAATTTGCGGCTTTCAGCGTGTCGACTGTTTGCCCTTCTGCCGGCAAAAAGGCTGTGGCGAAGAGCAAGGCAAGCCATGTTCGGGGCTTTATGTGGTGGGCTAAGTGGCGAATAATAGTGGAGGGTTAAGGGTAAAAAGTTGTTGTTGGCTTAGCGTTTGGTGGGTTCTGGCTATGCAATAAGTAATAAAAGCCCGCACAAACGACAGTAAAGGTAATTTATAGAACCTGCCTTAAACAAAATAGAAATGGTAAGGAAACGTGCCTTCATACAGCCGTACTAACAAGGCGATGTGGTTTCGATACCATTTCTATCACGCTAAAATACGCATCGCCCAAGGCCAACTAAGAGCCTAGGGCGATGGCATTAAGCCTACTTATTAAACATTCTTTCGAACGATTTAATCAAGTCGCTAGCCTGCTTGTACACATCGGGGAAGTTCTCCTTTGTGAAGTAGTCTTCGAAAGCGTAACTGGTTTTATCGTCAAACTTCAACATAGTCTTGTAGGTCCATACCTCAAGAGGTTTCTTTTCGTAGTAGTCGTATCTATTTTCAGCAAATGCCCCAAGTTCAATAGTCGCGCTGCGCTTTTCGGAACCCTTTAAGAATAAAGCTGCATTGAGGTGACTGTTGGCTTGTTTTACAAAGTCCTTGTATTCACTTTCGGTGTAATAAACAAACTTTCCATTGCTATACATACCATTTTCTTCAAGCTTTGTGTACCACTTGTAAAACGCGCTGCCATCGTCTATCTTTCTTTTGAACTGCACATCGCCTAGAATATCTAACGCCATACTTACTTCGCCCACGCCCTGAATGCGCTCGTTGGTGGACTTACCATTAGCAGAAATCACCATGTTGAACAGCTTTTGGTTACCAATAGTGACGGTAGCCTCGGCCTTTGCACCCTTAGCAGCCTCGAATAAAGCACGCTTAACCTCCACTACATAGTTGTTGATGGTTAGCTTACAGTTGGCCTCGATATTGTCTTTTGCCACGTCGAGAGTTCCGTTTGTAGACACCTTGGTGTTCAATTCGCACGCCATCAAGGTGTTTCCGCCCTGCGTAAGCGTAAGTGTTGCATGTTCGGGGATGTTAAATTTGGTTTCTTTCTTTACCTCTTCGAATTGTCCATCGTCGTTCCTTTCCCATTCTTCATCGTCCAAGAAAGGCACGTACATATTGGTTTGCTTACCCGAAAGCACAAGTTTAAGCACACATTCTTTGCCGTTATTGTCGTTAAAGACTAACTGCAAGTCTTTGGCATCCTCTCTAACCCATTGTCCGTTCACCACTTTAAAGTGCCCGTTTATCTGCGAAAGGTTTATCATGTGCTGCATCACCTTCATGTCGTTCTCGCGTTTTCCAAGGTCGGTCCAAAGGCTTTCCAGCTTATCCTCCCACCACTTGCTAATTTTTGCCGTGGCATGCTCGTTAGAAAGATTGTCGTTTACATAATTAGAAATGTTCTCAATGTCGTTAAAGTCGGTTGATTTAACCATTGCCAAGGCGCGCTTTGCGGTTTTGTCCAACTCAAGTTTTTTCTGTTCGGTGGTTAGTTCGGTGTTAACCTCGGTTTTTTTTCCAGGGTCTATCCCACCATGGATATCTTTATCATCACCTGTTGAGCCTCAAGCGGCCACACCGAAAACCAAAGAGGTACCCAATACAAGATACCCAATTTGTCTAATTTTGTTCATGTTATTTAATTTAATCGTAGTTAATGGCCTTATAGCCGGGTTTTATGATGTTAAGTTATTGAAATATATAAACTTTAAGTAGCATGTTTAGGTTGTTTTCATTGTAATTAGGGCAGCCCTTCCCCATGCAAAGCAAAGCAGTTAGGGGCTGGGTTTGATAGAACTTAAAACCAAAGAAGCAATAAAGTAGAATATTTTCGTTGGTTAGTTTTTTCTATCTATTATAAAGTTAACGTATGCCTTTAAAGCTTCTTGCAGTTGTGGCTGAGCAATATATTGATTGATAAACCCATCAGTAAGGGCTTTACATTCGGCCATTTTGCGCTCAGCATATTCAATTCCGCCATTGTTTATGGTAAATTCCACCAGTTGTGCAATCTCTTCGGCGGTTACATTGCGCGCCTTAACCTTTCGTGCAAGAGCGGCCATTTGGGCATCGCCAGTGGCATTAAGGGCATAAAGCACAGGTAAGGTAAGTTTTCCTTCGGCCATATCGTTGCCAGTGGGTTTGCCAATTTCGGCCGATGGGAAGTAATCAAATATATCGTCGCGTATCTGAAAGATAACACCCACGTTGATACCAAAGGCACGTGCATCCTCAACAGCTTGCTTATCGGCCCCTCCAGCCTTAGCGCCGATAACGGCACACGACTCGAACAAGGCTGCTGTTTTTTTCTTTATCACCTCGAAATACACCTCTTCAGAGAAGTTGGTGTTAGCGATATTGGTTAGTTGGAGAATTTCTCCGTTAGACAAAGTCCTACCCAGTTCGGCCAAATCACACACAATGTCGCAATCGTTGGTTCGTGCAATGCTGAGCAATGCCGTAGAAAGGATGTAGTCGCCCACGAGCACAGCTACCTTATTATTGTAGGATGCATTCACCGAAGCCTGCCCTCTTCGCTCGCCACTCTCGTCTACAACATCATCGTGTACAAGGCTAGCAGTGTGTAATAGCTCAAGTCCCACGGCGGCATATTGTGCAACGGGTGTTACCTTACCAAAGCTTTTGGCCAACAGCAAGATAAGAATGGGTCGCATGCGTTTTCCACCTTTAGCGCGAACATGCTCTAAAGCCTGCCCCAGAAGTCCGTCTTCGTGTGTCAAAGACTCGTTGAACAAGGCGATAAAGTCGCGCAACTCGGTGTCTATTGGTGTGCGTATGGTTGACAAATAATCCATGTATTCTCAAATTTGACACAAATTTACGCAATAAATCGCTATCAACCCCATTTTATTTCGTAATTTTACACGATATAACAATAAAAACTTATGGACAAACTTTTCCTCATAGACGCTTACGCTTTGATATATCGCTCGTATTATGCGTTTATCAATAACCCGCGTATCAATTCGAAAGGCCTTAACACATCGGCTGTTATGGGTTTCTGCAACACGCTCAACGAGGTGCTAACAAAGGAGCAGCCATCGCACATTGGCGTGGCTTTCGACCATGGATTGACCTTTCGTAACGAGGCTTTTCCACAATATAAGGCACAGCGAGAGGAGACTCCCGAAGACATTAAGCGCTCTGTTCCCATCATCAAAGATATTCTTGGTGCTTACCACATACCCGTTTTGCAGGTTGATGGCTTTGAAGCCGACGACGTTATCGGTACGCTTGCCCTCAAAGCTGGCAGCGAAGGACTGGAAACCTACATGCTAACACCCGACAAAGATTATGCGCAATTGGTGCGAGATAACGTGTTTATGTATAGGCCAAGACATGGAGGAGGCTACGAAACAATGGGACCCGAGGAGGTGAACCAAAAGTATAACATCAACTCGCCCTTACAGGTTATCGACCTCTTAGCACTGATGGGCGACTCGGCCGATAACTTTCCTGGTTGTCCAGGCGTGGGAGAAAAAACTGCTTCTAAACTTATTAACGAGTTTGGAACAGTGGAAAACCTGCTCGAAAACACCGCTTCGGTGAAAGGTAAGCTGCGCGAAAAGGTGGAAGGAGCTGTTGAGGATATCAAGATGTCGAAGTTTTTGGCCACCATCCGCACTGATGTGCCTGTGGAATTAGACTTAGAACAGCTGCGCTTGAAAGAGCCCGACGCCAACAAACTGCAAGAGATTTTTGCCGAATTAGAGTTTAAAAGCTTCGCCTCGAGGGTGCTTAACAAGGCCGAAAAACAACAAAAGGTGGAGAATAGGCAGCTTTCGCTCTTCGACCAACCTGCTGATGCTGCAACCCAAACCAATGGCTTAGACACGACAAACGCTACACCCACCAATCGCCAATCTATTGATACCGTGCCCCACGAATATCATTTGATGGAAACCGAAGAGCAATTGCTATCGCTTATCCAACTGCTTGAGGGGGCAAAGATTATCAGTTTAGACACCGAAACCACTTCTACCAATGCCATTGAAGCCCAATTGGTGGGCCTTAGTTTTGCCATCGAAGAGCATAAAGCTTATTATGTACCCGTGCCCGAAGATAACAATGAGGCCCAAAAAATCGTGGAAAAATTTAGGCCTATATACGAAAACGCTGACACTGTAAAGGTGGGACAGAACATTAAATACGACCTTGAGGTGCTTCGTAACTATGATGTGTACCTGCAAGGACCGCTCTTCGACACCATGGTGGCCCATTATCTGCTGCAACCCGAACAGTATCATAACATGGACTTTATGGCCGAAGTGTATCTCAACTATAACACTGTGCACATTGATGAGCTTATTGGCCCAAAGGGTAAGACACAAAAAAGCATGCGTCAACTGGCCCCTAACGACGTGTATGCCTATGCTTGCGAAGATGCCGACATCACTTTGCAACTGAAAAACGTGCTCGAACCTAAACTCAAAGAGGTGGGAGTTGACCAACTTTTCCATGAAGTGGAAATGCCCTTGATACCTGTTTTGGCCGAAATGGAATGCAATGGCGTGCGTATCGACACGGCAGCACTAAAAGAAACGTCGGAAGTTTTCACACAACGCATGCTGCAATTGGAACAAGATATTTATCAAGCGGCTGGCAAAACGTTCAACGTGACATCGCCAAAACAAGTGGGCGACATCCTTTTTGGCGAAATGAAAATCGTGGATAAACCCAAGAAAACCAAAACAGGACAATATGTTACCAGTGAAGAGGTGTTGCAAACGCTTCGCGCTAAACATCCCATCGTGGCGCATATTCTTGATTATCGCGCGCTGAAAAAGCTGCTCGGCACTTATGTAGACGCACTACCGAAACTGATAAATCCACGCACGGGCCATATACATACATCGTTTAACCAGGCTGTTACTGCCACTGGCCGACTCTCTTCGAGCGACCCAAACCTGCAAAACATTCCCGTTCGTGGCGAAGATGGTAAGGAAATTCGCAAGTGTTTTATTCCCGAAGAGGGCTGCAAGTTTTTCTCGGCCGACTATAGTCAGATAGAATTGCGCGTGATGGCTCACCTTAGTAAAGACGCAAACATGCTCGAAGCCTTCCTCGAAGGCTACGACATACACGCTGCTACGGCTGCTAAGATTTACGATAAACCCGTTTCGGAGGTTACTCGCGACGAAAGAACAAAGGCTAAACGCGCCAATTTCGGTATTATCTACGGCATCACGGTGTTTGGTTTGGCCGACAGGCTCAACATCGAACGGGCAGAAGCCAAACAACTTATAGACGGTTATTTTAAGATGTTCCCACAAGTGCGCGACTATATGGAGCAAGCTAAAGACACGGCGAAGGCTCAAGGATGGGTTGAAACCTTCTTCCACCGCCGTCGTTACTTGCCCGATATCAACAGCGGAAACGCCACTGTGCGCGGTATTGCCGAACGAAACGCCATCAATGCACCCATTCAAGGTTCGGCTGCCGATATTATTAAGGTGGCTATGGTGCGCATTTTCCAACGCTTTAAACGCGAAAACGTTCGCTCGAAGATGATTCTTCAGGTGCACGACGAACTTAACTTCAGCGTGCTTCTCGAAGAAAAACAACTGGTTGAACGCATCGTTATGGAAGAAATGCAAGCCGCTTATCCTCTTGATGTGCCACTGGTGGCCGATGGCGGATGGGGAAACAACTGGCTCGAAGCACATTAATAAGGCTATTACCTAGCGTAAAACGCCACACAAACAGGCCGTTGTAATGGCTAAAATGCTGTTATGATGCGCCCAAAGGCATAAAATAACAGCGCCACTACTGACTCGCAGTAGTGGCGCAAATATTAATATGAAATTTATGTGATGTATTTATCCTGAAAATAATATTACTAATACCTTATTTCTTTAGTTGTTTGAGTAGTCTACTTGCCGTATCCGATAGCAATGTTATTGCGCCTGCAAGTATTACAGTGTCTTTAATAACCAGTCTTCCAGCACCAGAAAGTAACGGGAATCCATGCTCACCACTACCCAAATCGGGCACCCAACACTCGGGCGTTGTTACTAAAAACGATAACGTTCCTATCGTCATAATAATACAAAGCAACTCTCCAACGATGCCAATCTTTGGCGAGAACATACCAAGGAACACCAAAATACCAATGCTCATGATAAGACAGCCAAGACCGTAAGAGAACACATAGGTGCGGTTTGCTTCGTGCCATTGGCGATTTTTCAATACCAATTCGCCTTCTTTGTTCTTATATTGCTTATACTCGGGAGCTTCTTTGGCATAGAAGAAACTCATAAACGGACTGTTTGCAACAAAGGGTACGATGCCATCGGCTTCGTAATATTTGAACTTTAAACCACCAATCCATACAAAAACAATGAGAATGGCCACACGAATAAGGTTCAATCCTATTTGGCGAAAACTAGCCGCCAACTCTAATAATGCGATTACTTTACTTTTCATACGTTATACTTTAAATGCAATTGCCCACTATATGGCAGGCTGAAAAATGGATGCTAATATGCTCTGACCTCTATATATACTTCATCTTAACAAGTATATACTTATTATACAATTGTTAATTGTAAGGCCAATTCAAGTGCAAATATAACGTATATTATTGGGAATAGCTTAAAAAATAAAATCGGTTATTTCTATCAATGCATTGAAAAAAACTATTAGTTCACAACGGCCACCTTGCACACAGCAGCACTTTTGCCGTCTTCGGTGGCTTCTAACACCATGTAAACACCGCTTACCACGCGCTTTCCGCGTAGGTCGGTGGCGTCCCAAGTAAACATACCGCCATTGCTTCTGCCCTCTTTCACCAACGTTCCATTGGTAGAAACTATCTTGATATAGGCATTTGGCGATAGATTTACGATGCGTATAAGTCCTGTATAGCCTGGTTCCACGGGGTTGGGATAGGCGTAGGCTGCGTTTTCGCTATCTGTTTGGGGTTCGGTGGCATCGCCTTGATAAGAGCAAAGGCCCTTATCTGTGGCAAAAAACACCTCGCCTGTGGCTGGATTAATAGTAATATTATGCAGCGTATTGGAAGTTAGATTACTGTTTTCGCTTTTAAAATGCGCCATTTGTTGTTGGTTATCGGCCGAGATAAGATAAGCACCATCGTTCATTGTACCCATCCATTTGCGGTTGGCTCCGTCGATAGCGATGTGTGTGATGGGGGTTTCGTTTAGCAGATAATCGGCATTATTAGTGCCATCGTTGCGGGCTATCTTAAACTGAACGAAGTGTTTTTCTACTTCGTTGTTGCGTATTTGCAGGTAGAGCGGCCCCATATCGGTGCCCACCCAGAGGTTGTTATCGCGATCTTCGGCCACACATGTCACCTTATTTACATGCAAACTAATACCGTCTTGATTGGCAAAATTGCTGTAAACAGTGCATTCGTCTTGTGCAGGTTTATAACAAACAAGGGCAGGAACAATCCAATGATCGTTGCAAAACCACACCCATCCCCTACTGTCTACCATCATTTGCGTCATATTGCGCATGCTAAGCCCATCGGTCATCAGTGCTTGTTGGTGTTTGCTCTCTATCGTTTTACCAGGTTTAAGGGTAAGCAACGACTGACTACGGGTTTGACTATTGGCTATCCACAAATTGCCTTGTGCATCGTAAGCCAATGCATTGACGATAACATAATTATTATCTAGTTCTCGTCCACGGTCTACTGCGGGCAACAAAGCACTGTTGTCGCGATTGTAATAAGCCTTTAAACCTCCGTCTTGAAATTCGTATAAACCAGTTCGTCCACCCACAAACACATGGTTAGGATTTAAGGGGTCGACGGCCAAACAATTGATATCCTTAAACTCAATGCCTGTTGTCTCTGTTACATTATCTTGAAAGAAGCTCCAGTTGCCATTCTCATCCAACACCTGAACCAATCCTGGATAACCCTTTTGCACACCACCCGAGGCGTAAGCACCGCCCACGGTATAGAGTTTTCCGTTGACGTGCTTCATATAATAGAAGTTGTTGTAGCGTGGTCCGCCCACATTGGCTCGCTTAGCCACAGCTATAAGCTCGGTGTTGGGTTGTGCTTGCGGGTCGTTAGTGTACTCGCCCACCCTCGTCCAGTTGTTTTTATCATTGAGATTTGCGCTTAACGAAGCCGCATAACATCCTCTTTCGGCCGAGTAAGCCAATATGCGATTAGCTTCAACACGCGTCCAGTTCACCTTAAATCCAAGGTTATACGTGTCGCTTATTTCCATTTTTCGCACGTCGAGCTTCACAATTCCAAATCCAGTACTTAAGTAAGTGTTAGCGCCATAGCTGTTAATGCCAAACACCGTCTTATCCACCATCATTGTTTTTCGATAAAAGTCAGACAGGTTTTGCACGTTTCCGTTGGGCATAACAAAGTCGATATTCTGGTTATCATAAACCACAACCAGGCGTTTGGCCACGTTGTTCCAGGATATAAAGGCCACAGGCGTGTCGCTAAGTCCGTTGATACGGTCGAAAGTTTGCACACTCTCGTCGGCCGTGTTATAGGCAAACAATCGTTTAGAGGCTAGCACATAGAGTGTGTTTCCTGCCTTTTGCACCTGCGTTATCTCGCTGTATGCGGTGTAACTACGCCATAACGAGGCCTTTACTGGTAGGCTTAGGCACATCAGTAAGGCAAAAATAATACCTGTGATAGTGGTTTTGCGCATGTGGATGAGGGTTTATGGGTGTACAATTCCCAATTATTCAACGTTTATTTGTTATCTCTTGATAAAGTTATAACGCTAAAATGTGGTTTATATTATTGCTAATGCTTCAAGATGTTTATAAGTTGAGATTGCATGATGCTTCTTTTTAAATCTCAAACTGCATGTTTAAAGACCAAACAGGCGTTGAGAACCATTCTTAATATAACACTATTTATGCACTAATATTATACCATTAGCGCATTTAATATCATATGTTTAGCGCACTTTATATAACACAATTAGCGCTTAAGATAATCCACCAGCTTGCCCACAGCCCTTGCTCTATGCGATATTTGGTTTTTGATGTTGGCTCCTAGTTCAGCAAATGTTTTGTCATAACCATCGGGAACAAACAGCGGGTCGTATCCAAAGCCCTCGTTTCCTTGTTTTTGGGTGGCAATATTCCCAGTTACCACACCTTCGAACAATAGCGGTTGGGTTATACCCAATGTGTTTTCTTTGGGTGCTACCAAGGCAATAACCGTTCGAAAACGAGCTTCGCGATGAGTGTTATCGGCCAGTTTAGCCAATAGTTTGGCCATATTGGCTTCGCTGTCGTGCCCCACTCCACCGGCATATCGTGCCGAATACACACCGGGTTCGTTGTTTAAGGCGGCCACTTCCAGCCCTGTGTCGTCGGCAAAGCATGCCAAACCATAATGTTCAAGCACGTATTGCGCTTTGATAAGTGCGTTTTCTTCTAGTGTTGTGCCCGTTTCGGGTATATCTACATCGCATCCAATATCCTTTAACGATAGCACTTCGAGGTTATTGGGCATAATCTGGCGTATCTCTTCCAGCTTATGCGCGTTATTGGTTGCAAAAACAATGCTTCTATTCATGTTTTTAGTTGTTGAGTTTATGCGTATTTGTAGTTCATCAGTTGATGAATTATTGAGTTTTTAAGTTCATAACTTGATGATTTTTTGCAGGTTTAGAACTTATGAAAGTTGAGTTTTGAGGTGGCGAATAAAAGCCTTACACTCTTCACTAACTTACCCCTTTCTCTCCTTTCACCCCCTATTTACTTCCTCCTTGATAAATAAGCGTGGTTAATTTGTCTTCGGCAAACACCTCTTGTGCCACCTTTTGCAGTTCATCAGCCGTAATAGCGTCGATTTGTTGCAGCAAGTCGGCGATGTTTTTTTCTTTATTATAGTGCAGAAAACTCTTTCCAAAGTCGAGTGCGAAGCTCTCTCTGTTGTCGCAAGCCACACAAATCTGTCCCTTAATTTGTTTTTTTGCGGCAGTCAATTGTCGTTCAGACATTGGTTTAGACACCAGCATATTGAGTTCTTTTTTCACCAATCGCAGACATCGTCGCAAGTCTTTAGGGTCGCAACCAAAGTAAACACACCACACACCAGTGTCGGCATAGCTCACCATATTGCTTTCAACGTTGTACACTAAGCCATGTCGTTCGCGCAAGGCGATATTCAAACGCGCGTTCATTCCTGGTCCACCCAGTAGGTTATTGGCCAGATAGAGGGGCATTCGGCGTTTGTCGTAGGTGCTAAAGGCACGATTTCCCAGCATCACATGCGCTTGGTGAGTGTCCATTTGTCGCACAATCTCTTGCGCACGATAAGGCGGAAGCATTTCGCCCTCGTGGGTATCAATGTACGGAAGAGCGTTATCAAAGTGTGCAGTGGCCTGCTTTAGCCATCTTACAAGTGCCTTAAAATCTAGTTCGCCATAAGCAAAAAACACCATATTACAGGGTCTATACATTCTGTTGGTGAAGCTTTTGGCATGTTCAGAGGTGTAAGTGCGCAGCAATTCGGCCTTTCCAAGGATGTTATGCCCTAAGGGATGGCCATAGAACACCAGGTTTTCGAAATCGTCGTATATCAGTTCGGCTGGCGAGTCGTTATAACTTTCAATCTCGTCGCATATCACTTCGATTTCTTTTTTCAATTCGTTGTCGGGATATTGACTATCAAACACCATATCCGTGAGCAGTTTCACCGCCCTAAAAGCATGTTCTTTGGGCAGTGCAGCATAATAAACGGTATCCTCTTTATTGGTGAATGCGTTGAGGTCGCCACCCACACTCTCCAAGCAATTCAGTATATTAAACGGCGTTCGCTTGCTTGTACCCTTAAACGATGCATGTTCGCAAAAATGAGCCATGCCCATTTCTTCGGGTGTTTCGTTGCGTGTACCAGCATTAATTTGGTAACCGCAGTACACCACAGGCGACGAAGAAGGTCGATGAATGATGCGAAGCCCATTAAAAAGTGTGGCCGTGTTATATTTCTTATCCATGTTAATGGCAGAGTTAGGCTTATTTGTCATTGTGCTATTGATGATAAAAAGGCGACGCGCGCTCGTCTCAAGCACACGTCGCCGAATAAACCAAAATAAATATTACATGAAAAAAAACTGTTCATTATAATAGTGCCTGTATCTCGGCATCAATGTCTTTAATCTGCGCATCACGCTTTTGAAGCGTGTTGTTGCGGTCGATTAAAAAGAACGTTGGTAACGTTTGCACGTTGTATTGCGATAATACAGCGCTTCGTGTACCGTTTTCGTCCCACACGCTAACCCATGGTAGAGCTGCTGTTTTGGTTTTCCAGAAATGCTCTTCGGGGTCGAACGACACCTGATATATTTCTAATCCGCGGTCGTGATACTTGTTATAAATCTCGCGCATCATCATTATTCGCTTCAAACTACCCTCTGCAGCAAATGCATGGAAGTCTAGCAACACCACCTTTCCTTTCAAGTCAGAGAGTTTTCTCACGCGTCCGTGGTTGTCGGTTAGGGCAATGTCTATCAGTCCAGCCACCTGAACCTTATCTGCGCTGATGGTTTGTCGGGCGTTGTTTTCAGCAATACGCACGTTTTTCATGCCCTCAATGGCAATATTGTGCAAGTTAAGTCCGCGTTCGGCTTCGGGGAAATAAGTGTCCCAACTCGTTGCCACGGCAGCAAATACTTTCACATCTTCTTTATTGCTACGCGGGTTAAAGATAAGCATATTAGCATTTCCCAGTTGCACGGTTTGGAAAAGGGCGTAATAAGCATAGGCTTTCATGGGCTCTTTAAATATATAGTCCATCTTCACCTTGTTTTTATACACGTCTAAAACCTTTGCCACACTGTCTTCAACAGCTGCAACGCCCAATGAATTGCTGTTGGCTATGGCTGTTACTTTATTTTGTAAAGCCAGCTGCATGTAAGCAAGTTCGCGAATTTTGGCGCATTCTTCCGAACCGCTAACCTCGTAGTTGGCCGACATGGTGGGGTAGGCGGCCTTCACATTGATGGTTTCGGTGGAGTCTACACCTATATTTACTATTTGGTTGGCTATGCGCAAGCGATAAAATTCGGGTGCAGGGGCAGCTTTATAACTAAATTCAAAGTTGCCACTTTCATCCAATTTCACGCTGTCTACGGTTCTTGGACCGCTTAGACTCATATTTTCGAGATAGAGAATAGAATCTTTAGCCTGGGTGATTGTTCCGTTAACCTTAAACTTCTTTTCGCTACACGAAGCGAAGTTCATTAAGGCTAGTCCCATTACGGCAACAGATATTATTCCCGATAGTTTATACTTCTTCATTTAAAATGATTTGATTAACTAACTTGCAAAGTTAAAATAAACATATCAAAATACAAAACCGTTAAGCGGATATTTTATCTTCTTACTTGGCTTTCGCCTTAAATGGCTTACTCATGGAGAGTGTTATTGGGGTCGAGCGAGCTCAAATAGGGTGTAAAAGGGTGGGGCGGGGCAGCCTCGTTAAGGCTTTTAGTCAGCATAAGGCTTGTTTGTTTTTATATATAATAAAGGTAAAGCGCAGCTTGCATCTTTGTCTTTTCTAAGCTTTATCCACCATTTCAAGCCCAACACAATTATCTTTATATTTCTTTCTTTTTAAAGAGAAAGAGAATGTTTGTTATGATATGCCGTGGATAAGTTGATAACTTTTCTCTTTATATAACGCGTTTTTGGTTATCAACATTAGAAAAGTTTTATCCACAAGTTGTAAGTTAGCTTTTCGTTTTGGTTACTAATGCGTTAGATTGCTTATCCACAACTTTGCCAAACCACGCTTATTGTGCAAATGTGGATAATATTTAATGTCGAAAAACTGTTGATAACGCTTGTATTTCTTTCTCATTTCTTCTTACTTTTCCACTGTTTTTTAGCCTTATTTCTTGGCTGTGGATAAGTATTAAGTTATCCACAAGGTTATTAAGGGTTATCCACAATGTTATCCACAATTGCTATACATGTGCTCTATGGCGTGTGTTTACTTCTTATTTTGGGCTTATAAAGGGTTTAAAATGCTTTTAAAACGCGAGTGTTAGTAGTTTGTTCTTTATTTTATGTATATTTGCATCTTTAAAGTTTTTATATTAAATAAATTTTAATTATTAGGTATATGAAAAGAATTTTACTGGGTGTAGTACTATGTTTTTTGAGTTCTATGCAGATTAATGCACAGAGTTTTAGTGAGGAACAGCTTGATGGCGAATGGAAATTAACCAGCCAAGAGGTGGATTTTAACGATTATATCGGTGCTATTAAATTGTTGAAATTTGGCTTTTTTCTTGATAAACACCATGATTTTTACGACCTACGTTATGGTTTAATTGAATATAAACTAGGCGAATTAATCAAGCAAGAGGAGGTTAATAACCCGTATTTTAATATTGATAGAAAAGAAAAAATTCTCGATTATTTTGTAGTTGGCGACAACAGATTGCATATTATTGTGGACGATAAATTCACTTTGCGTTTTAAAATTCTCGAAGTTAATGGCAATACACTGCGTTTGCAAGGCCCAAAAGGTGTTATGTCTTTTACTAAAGTAACCACCTCTGTACAGCAAGTTAAGGCCGAACAGCAGGCTATAGAGAAGGCTAGATATAATATTAAGGGACAAAAAATTGCTAAACCCGAACGTGGTATCAACATTATTCAAATGAGCGACAACTCTTCGCGTAAAGAAATGGTGCGATAATTGTTGCTACTCCAAGTACGATGATGCTCTTTTTTGCCTAGCAAATGTGCTTTTTAACATTGCCTTTTTAGGTTAAATATAAGGTAGCTCATACTACAAAGATTATAACGATAGTACGAAATGGCGTGTTCGAATTTATTTCGTTCATGCCATTTTTTGTTTTTAGTGCATCTCTGAGCCTGATGTGGTTATATTGTTTGATGTTGAAAAACCTCTTATTGGTGTTTTATTCATTGCTTAAAACCAAACAGAACCAGCAAGAAAGCATCTTACTGGTTCTGCGATAAGGGTGAAACAGTGTAGAAACACTGTTGTTTTTTCAGGCAGGTTCTAAAAATTACCTTTACTGTATTTTTAGCTTTTAGTTGAGCAGGTTTTGCTTACTTCTTGAAGGAGCATAGTGAACTATGCGACTGAAAGAGTAAGCGAAAGATGCCAGATAAAAGCAAAAAGACAGCAAAGAGCAAAACAAAGAACAACAATTGAACCTTTGCGGGGAATTTTTAGAACATGCCTTTAGTTAGTCCAATTGGTAGAGATGTTGCGCGAAGGTGCTTTTACATTCACTTTTACCTTACCTTTGGCCTTGTTGCTTTGTACCGTAACCACCAATTGACCATGGAAAAGACGCATGTGGGGTAGGTGGAACATTTCGAGCGAAGTGGCATCGCCATTGCAAACGGCTTTGAATTTGGCAGCACCAGTCACGTCAAACGTTAGTTCGTCGTCGGCGTCGGGACATAGATTTCCATCTTTATCCACCATCGAAACCGTTAAGTAAATAAGGTCTTTACCATCGGCAGCAAGCTTATTTTTATCGGCTTGCACCACCAAATGATGGGGTTGACCAGCTGTGCGTATCACTTTTTCTTCAGCAGGCTTACCATTGGCATCGTAAGCCACCACTTTTATTTCTCCAGGTTGATACACCACATCGTTCCAACGCAGACGATAATGGTCAAGACGCGACGACTTATCTTTCTTTATACGACCTTGGCTCTTGCCATTTACAAAGAGTTCGGCCTCGGGATAACTGGTGTAGCAATACACAGGTGTAACCTCTCCTTCGCGTCCTGGCCACGTCCAGTGGGGCAAAACGTGTAAAGTGGGCTGTTTATCATTCCACACCGAGCGATACAGATAGAACCTATCCTTAGGCAATCCAGCCAAGTCTACCGCGCCAAAATAGCTGCTTCGCGATGGCCAATAAGAGTAATAAGGAGTGGGTTCGCCCAGATAGTCGATACCCGTCCATATAAATTGACCAATGGTAAACGAGCGATCGTCTTGTATTGTAAAATCGGCATCGGGCAGATTAGCCCATCCGCAACATTCCACATCATACGAAGAGCATTGACCATCTTTGTAAGTGGCCATCTTCTTTTCTACAACGGGGAACTTATACACACCTCTACTGCTCACTGTTGACGCCGTTTCCGAACCCAAAATAAAGCCTTGTGGCTGCTTAGAGATAAGTTCGTCGTAGAGATGTACGCGATAGTTAAACCCAGGAACATCCAAAGCAGCGAAAAATCCGCACTCGGTATTGGCCTTAGGATTATCGCCTCCGCAGGTAACAGGGCGCGTATCGTCTAGTTCGTGGCAATATTGGGTCATGGCTTTTGCCCTGGCAGCGCCGTCTTTATTCCATTGTTCGGGTATTTCGTTACCAATACTCCACATCACGATAGCGGGGTGATTGCGATGGCCTTTGATAAGATTTTCGAGGTCTTTGCGCCACCAAGTATCGTAGAAAAGGTTGTAACCATTCTTTACCTTAGCCTCTTTCCAAGCATCAAAGCTTTCGGCCATCACCATCATACCCATTGAGTCGCACACCTGCATTTGCATTTGCGAGGGCATATTGTGCGATGTACGAATGGCATCCACACCCATATCTTTCATCAAACGTATTTGGCGGATGATGGCTGCCTTGTTAACAGCAGCACCAAGCGGACCTAAATCGTGGTGCAGACACACGCCTTTAAACTTACGCGACACTCCATTGAGTTGGAAACCATGCTCTTTGCTCACTGCAATGGTGCGTATGCCCACACGTTGGCGCAAACGGTCAACAAGTTTATTGCCTTGATAAAGGTTTATTTCTAGTGTGTAAAGATGGGGTTGTTCGGGACTCCATGCCTTGGCATTGGCCACATCAAACTGAGCTGATGCAGCCCCCTGCGTGTTGGTTGTGAGGTTTTTCTGGGCCACAGCCTTACCCTTGGCATCCAATAACCTTGCAACTAGGCGTGTTTCGCCCTTGCCTTTGGCCGTAGAAGCCTGTGTTTCAACATAAAGTTTTGCGTTGTTTCCGCTTATACTAAGGGTTTTAAACACCGTAGACCAAGGGTCGATACGTGCTTCGCCAGCTGTGATAAGCGTAACAGGACGATACAATCCCGCACCAGGATACCATCTGCTGCTCTCCTCTTTGTTGTTAAGCAGCACGCGAACCTCGTTTTGTCCCGGCTTTACAAAAGCCGAAATATCCAGTCGAAAAGCATTATAACCATACATCCATTTGCCAGCTTCGTATCCGTTTACATAGACAATGGGTTCGCTCATGGCGCCATCAAAGTATAGTTCTGTGTATTTAGTGCCTACTGGAATGTTGAAAGTGGTGCGATATTCGCCCTTTCCAATCCAGGGTAAAGCACCCGAACGGCCAGTGTGGCTAATGGCTTCGGTTTGTCCGTCTTGCTGAATAGCCAGATGTTGGATATCCCATTTAGGGTCGAACGGACCCGTAATAGCCCAGTCGTGGGGCACATCCACCTGCTGCCAGTTATTACCATCGCGTGTGAATTGCCACTTTTCCAGGTTACGTTCCTGTCTGTTTTGTCCCTGAGCAACAGCTGCTAGTGCAAGAAAAGCTAAGATAAGCGTTTGTTTCATTGTTGTTGGGTTGTTTAAGAAGGTGTGATTGTGGGTTGCCTTCGTTTATAATGAAGTTTAAGGCAGCGGCACATTTCGCCTTTATCAGCCTTTATTTTGTTGGTTGCTTTTGTTTTCGGCACATGCAATAGATGCCAATGATGATGAAGGGTATCGACAAAATCTGACCCATATTGAACAACATCCCGCTCTCAAAGTTTACTTGTATGTCTTTGGTGTATTCGATGAAGAAGCGGAAAGTGAAGATGAGCGTAAGGCAAAGTCCGAAGAAAAAGCCTGTGCCCACGCGTTGTGGATGCTTGCGATAGAACCAAAGTCCCACAAAGAAAAACACGAAATAGGCAATGGCCTCGTAAAGCTGACCAGGATGTCTTGGCACCTTATCCACTCTTTCGAAGATAAAAGCCCATGGCACATCGGTTACTTTACCAATGATTTCTGAGTTCATCAAGTTGCCCAAACGTATAAAACAGGCTGTGATGGGCGTTGCAATGGCGATGTTGTCGAGCACTTGCCAAAGATTAAGGCGTGTGCGACGGTAGTAAAGATACAAAGCCACAATGAGTCCGATGGTTCCGCCATGCGATGCCAAACCCTCGTAGCCCACGAATTTCCAGCCTCCGCCCGCCATAAAATGGATGGGCACAATCATTTCTATGAAATGTTTAACGCTGGTGAGATAGTATTCGGGTTGGTAGAATAGGCAATGGCCTAGGCGCGCACCAATAAGAATACCAAAGAAGCAATAGAGAAACAGCGGGTCGAAGAGTTCGTCCTTTATCTTTTGTTGCTTATATAGGCGCTGAACGATAAAGTAGGCCAATAAAAGACCAATGAGCCAGCACAGAGAGTACCAGCGAATGGATAACCCTAAGATGTGAAATGCTTCTACATCGGGATTCCAAAGGATGTAGTTAAGGTGTGAAAACATTTGTATTTATTTAGATTTTGTTGTGTGTAATGGGGCAGAACGCAGGGCATTGAGAACTTTTGTAATTGCTTGATGCTGATTAGCTCCAACCATTGGAATTATTAACCCAGCGTAGGACTTTGACTTAGCCACTTTTTGCTGTGTGGACGTAGGTCCAAACACAGCAAAAGACAGACTATGTTAACCAATGGCACTGGGTAAACATAAGAAATGAATACGACCAAGTCCATAAGGCGCCCATACCAAAGCCTACACGTTGAACCTAAAGTGCATGATGTCGCCATCTTGCACCACATATTCCTTGCCTTCGATGCCTAGTTTTCCAGCTTCACGTACAGCAGCCTCCGAGCCATATTCAATATAATCGGCATACTTAATAACCTCGGCACGGATAAAGCCTTTTTCGAAATCTGAGTGAATAACGCCTGCACATTGAGGCGCTTTCCAACCCTTATGGTAGGTCCAAGCCTTCACTTCCATTTCGCCAGCCGTGATAAAGGTTTCGAGATTGAGCAGCGCATAAGCCTTTTTGATAAGACGGTTAACACCGCTTTCTTTCAAACCCAGTTCGTCGAGGAACAATTGCTTGTCTTCATAGCTTTCGAGCGAAGCAATATCTTCTTCTGTTTTACCAGCGATAATCAGCACTTCTGCCCCTTCTGCCTTTGCCACTTCTTCCACTTTTCGACTATATTCGTTTCCTGTTTTGGCTGCAGTTTCGTCCACATTGCACACATAGAGCACTGGTTTAGCGGTAAGAAGGAAGAGGTCGTGAGCTGCTTGCTGTTCTTCTTTGCTTTCGAATGTCACGTTACGGGCGTTCATTCCCTTTTCCAACACCTCTTTATAGGCCGTAAGAACAGCCACATTCACCTTAGCATCTTTATTGCCAGCGGCCGCTGCTTTTTGGTCTTTAGCCAATCGTCCTTCGATGGTTTCAAGGTCTTTAAGTTGCAATTCGGTGTCGATAATTTCTTTATCGCGAATAGGGTTGATGGTTCCGTCAACGTGTGTGATGTTTTCGTCGTCGAAACAACGCAGCACATGAATTATAGCATCGGTCTCGCGGATGTTTCCTAAAAACTTATTACCCAATCCTTCGCCTTTAGAAGCACCCTTAACCAGTCCGGCAATGTCTACAATCTCGCATGTAGCGGGCACAATTCTGCCAGGATTAACAATCTCGGCCAGGCGTGTTAGTCGTTCATCGGGAACGGTAATAACGCCCACATTGGGTTCGATGGTGCAGAAAGGAAAGTTTGCTGCCTGTGCTTTAGCGCTTGAAAGGCAGTTGAAAAGGGTGGACTTACCCACATTGGGAAGTCCCACTATACCACATTTTAATGACATTTCTTGTTTATAATTATATATATAATCTGCAAAGTTAGTGCAGAATTTCGAGAAACACGAATAAAAGTGTTATGGTTTGGTATTTAGGGCTGTTGCTAAGGCAAAAGGGTGGGGCAGTTTGATGGGGCGCGTGTTGAGACACTTAGCGCTGCACGAGTGACAACAAATGTTGTTTTAGGAATCAAAAAAAGGAGGAAAGAGGGTAGAGCGCTTTAAGCTTATAGGAGAGCAGGGGCTGTTTTAGATGCCAAAAGTGGCGAAGAGGGTAGGGCGCTTTGTGCTTGAAGGAACGTAGGGGTTGGTTTAGATGCGAAAAGAGATGAATAGGGTGGGGCATTATAACTTAATGGGGATTAATGGCCGCTGCTTAAAGAGCGAAACGAAGGGAAGAGAGGGACGCGGAATAGGCATTATGCAAGCTTTAAGTACCACATTTAATAACACCACGAATAACACAATCACAATCAACTAGCGTTTAAATTGTAAAATAACAAGTATAAAATTTAACATTATGAGTGCGTTTTTTGCTCACCAAAGTTCATTCGTTCGCAAATACTCAATTCTCGCGGAGGTTTGTTTAGATGTAAAACGCCTTTTCTAATGAAAGCCAACAAACAGAATATTTATAGAATTAAACCCCCAATTCTACTCAAAATGGGGCTATTTATAGCAAAACACCATGCTAAAAGCACCAAAACGCAGTGCTAACTCCTTGTAAATGCATTGCTAACTCCTAGTAAATGCGATGCTAACTCGTACAAAACGCAGTGCTAAATGGTGCAAAACGCCCTACAACAAACCCTTTTTTGTATTTTAATGCCGCATTTTTATTCGAACGAAAGGTAAAAACTCGTTCGTTTTTGAGGCTAAAAGTGGCTCAAAAAGCTGCTTTTTAGCACCAAATACCCATTTTTAGTGCAGTGAAAAACCGTCTGCAAGTCACCAAATAGAAATGTAAAATGCTACTAAATGCATGTGTTGCCCAAAGATTTTGCCCTAACCGTTTTTGTAAAAGGCACAAAAATGCCTAAATTTCCTGCTTTATAGCATGTTATTTCTCTAGAATGGGTAAGAATGAAAGCTGTATATTGTAAAATAAAACGTTATAATTTAACAATAAAGTGGAACGAGAAGCGTTGGATAATACAACGACCCACTACATACAAGCAAATGTTATCGCTGTGCGAAACGACCTATATCACAGGCTGAAATGTGGTTTATCGCAAGGCGAAATCATTAAAAAGTTGCCCAAACGTTTAGAACTGGAAGTAAATAAAGGGCTGTATGGCACTGCTTTTAACCTGAATAACGATATAAATAACAATAACAAGGAACAGCGCACAGACAAGCACATTGCAGCGTTTAAGACCAGCTATGAGTGTTTCTTGCCAGCTATTGGGTATGAAGTGGCTGACATATCCAAAGAGCATCAAGGCTAACACATACTTATAACCCTGCACTACGGGCAGAAAGAGGTCGGGACGGAAGTCGGTGAAGATGCGGTTGAGCATTGTTTTGCTTGTTTCGAACGATAGATTGCGGAAAAACAACCATGTGAAACACACAAAATGGAAGGTGATAAGGATGGCAAACGGGCGGCGAATGCCACGACTAACATAATTGCGATCGTGTTTTAATAAGCCCTGCGAGAACAGTTTGTGCACTGCCAAAGCCACGCCATGCATACCGCCCCATATCACAAAGTTGATGCTTGCGCCATGCCAAAGACCACCAAGAAGCATGGTGAGGATGAGGTTGAAGTATTGTCTTATCTTGCCTTTACGGTTGCCACCCAATGATATATAGATATAATCGCGTATCCATGTGGACAGCGAGATGTGCCAACGACGCCAAAAATCGGTGATGTTGGTAGAGATGTAGGGCGCATTAAAGTTGAGTGGGAAATGAAATCCCAAGAGCAATGCTATACCAATGGCCATGTCTGAATAGCCCGAGAAGTCGCAATATATTTGCAAGGCGTAACCATAGATGCCCAAGAGGTTTTCTAATCCGCTGTAAAGACCAGGATTATCGAATATTCGGTCAACGAAATTAAGACTGATATAATCGCTGATAACAGCCTTTTTAAATAGTCCGATGAGGATGAAAAACAGTCCGCGAGCAAACATGTCGTGTGTGATGGTTAGCGGTTGGCGTATCTGTGGTGCGAAATCGCTGGCCCTAACGATTGGTCCTGCCACCAATTGTGGGAAGAACGACACGTAAAATGCATAGTCTAGCAGCGAAGGCAAAGGCTTAAGTTGTCCGCGATAAACATCGATGGTGTAACTAAGGCTTTGGAAGGTGAAGAAACTGATGCCAACGGGTAGGAAGATGTCCCAGGGTTGGAAGTTGTGTTCGAGCATACGTTCGACCATACCCACAAAGAAGTTGGTGTATTTGAAGTAGCCCAGCAAGCCCAAATCGATGATAAGGCTTAGGGTAACAAAGAGTTTTCCCAATGCTTTGCGTTGGCGATGGCGATGTATAAGGTTGGCCAAGAGATAATCGCTTACAGTGACGAGAGCAAGTAAGCCAAAGTAAAAGCCACTACTTTTGTAATAGAAGTAGTACGAGAAGGCCGTAACGAAGAGCAAACGGGCCGTTAACTTGTTTTGCAAGCACATGTAAACGAACGAGAAACCCAAGAAAAGTATCAGGAAGAGTCCTGTTGAGAAGATGAGTGGCTCGTTGGGGTTGTAGGCCAAGAGGTCGGTAATACGGTGTATCCCTGCGGCGTGTTGCGTTGTGAATTCGCTTATTTGGTCGGCCAAGTACGACAGTTTGTCTACGAATTCTGATAATTGTTTAATCATTTCTTTTCAATTGCTTTTCGTCTAACATAGTTTTTGTAGCCCTCTTGGAACGAGGGGAACATCTTTCTTGCCAGTTCTCTTCCGCCTTTATAATTGAGGTGGGTGTAGTCTTTGTTGGCATAACTACGTTCAACCAATGTTTTTACGCTACCTTCGCCTCCCATTGCTTCGAAGAAGTTAAGGAACGACACCTTCATATCGGCTGCCATTTGCTGTTGGAGTGCAACGAGTTGTTTTACTTCTTTCATTGTTTGTATGCCGTCGGGCGAGCGTTGATCTCGGTCGGGTACGCTCACCACGAGTATGGAAGCTTGTGGGAAGGTTTGTCGCATTAGCTCAATCACCTTTTTCATTTTGTTGGTGTAGCCTTTCATTACGCTTAAGGGGTTGCCTGGAACGGCCACATTAAGCCCGAAGTGCAGCACAATAAGGTCGTAAGGACGCAGCCTACTAAAGTCTTGCAAACGATGAGAAGGAATTTTGGCTAGTGTAAGACCGGGTGAGCCACGCATCGAAAAGTTGTCAAGTGTTACACCTTTGTCGCCATCGAGTGTAAGACCGTAGAGGAAAGTGCCGCTACCCACGCCTTTAAATGCAAAGCCAATGCTGTTTAGGGTGTCTTTCACTTCCATTTTTTGCACGGCAGTAGAGCCAGTAAATTTGCGTTCGGTGATACCACCTTTGCCGTCGTTGGCTTTGATATCTACAGTGGTAGGCGTGAAGAAATAGAGTGTAGACACAGTCCATGTTTGGGTATGTGCATAATTTTTGGTGCCACTAACCTTTATCCACGAGCCTTCGCTAGGTGAGAAATAGCGTTCGTTGATGCCTTGTTTGGTGATGTCGAAGGGCTTTTTGGCCACGGCATATTCGGTAATACCGCTGTATTGCTGTCTAACAGAGATGCGGTTTTGCTGCATGCGCGAGCCAGTGTCAACCCATCCCACGCCACATCCGCCCCATGTTTTTTGGAACAGTTCGCGGAGGTCGGCCGTTAAGATGTCGCCTTCGATGTACGAATCGCCGAAATAAGCAATTCTAACAGGTCTATCCAGTTGGTTTACCTTAGTGAGTTGGTCATAAAAGTGGTCCATACCACCAGCTGCACCGCTAGAATAGTCGAAAATAGGTTCCACACCTTTGCTCCATATTTCTTTAAAATGCAGTGCAGCGCCTTTTTTTGTTTGCACCATGATGGGGTGGGGGGGAGTGGTTGGAAGCACGTTAACTTCTTTACCGTCGGGTTCGGGTAGCACTTGGCTAAGAATATTTACATCGCGCAATTGGGTGCTACCAATAGAGAGCGTGGGAAGTAGGTGCATGAGCAAGAGCGCGGTCACCGTTGTGGCCACGAGAATAAAAGTTCTTGCGGGTGGGTTCATCTGTTATACTGTTGTTGTTGAATGTCTTTTTAGGCTTTGCCCAATATTTTATATGGCCTTGCACAGCAATATGGAAGCAGACATGGCCCACCACATCGGCGGTTTCTTCGCAGAAACCACAGCGAGAGTAAGCTAAGTCTGCCCGCATCTTTGTTTTACATCGTAAAAGTAAGCCCTTTGCAAGGGCATTACTTGATAATTGATGTTTATTTTGTGCCTACCTTTAGAAAAATTTGGTTTCTTCCCCGTTTATTTCGCTAAGCAGCAGGTTGGCCAAACGACTCGTTCCCAGTCGGAACCACTTATTGGTGAGCCACTTTTCGCCGAGTACTTCTTTCACGATGGTGTAGTAAATGATGGCATCCATTACGGTGTTGATGCCGCCAGCGGGTTTAAAACCAATCTGAATGCCCGTTTTTTCGTAATACTCTTTGATGGCTTGGCACATCACGTAAGCCGCTTCGGGTGTAGCCGAAATCTTCTCTTTACCAGTAGAAGTTTTGATATAGTCGGCACCTGCATACATTGCTAGTAGCGAAGCCTTTTTGATATTGGAAGCCGTTTTGAGGTCGCCAGTTTCTAAAATCACCTTCATAGCCTTGTCACCGCAAACCTGTTTGAGTTCGGCAATGTCGTCGCAAAGTTCTTCGTAGTTACCCGATAGGAATTTGCCAACGGGCATAACGATGTCTATTTCGGTGGCTCCATCGCGCAAAGCCAAAGCCGTTTCGGCCACTTTCACCTCGATAACCGCTTGCGAAGAGGGGAAACTACCCGATACACAGGTGATTTCAACGCCTTCAACCTCAAGCGTTTCGCTAGCCACTTCGGCAAAACAAGGATAAACACACACGGCAGCAACGTGTGGCAATTGCGGGTATGCGCTTTCAAAGCGATTAACACGGTCGACAAAAGCCATCACACTGGTGTCCGAATCGGTGGTGCTTAGCGTAGTAAGTTCGATGCTTCCGAAGAGAAATTTCTTCACTTCGGGCGTATCGTTAGCCAGTGTTTTCTCGGCGATAATGGTTTTAACAGCCTGCTGCACCTGTGCTTCGTCAAGCTCGGTGTTATATAGTTGCAGGGTTTTTTCGTACTTGCTCACCTCATCTTCGTGGTGGTGATGTTCGTGTTGGTGATTTTTTTCAGCCATTTTATTTTATTTCTTTAGTTTTTCGTTGTTGATGTGTCGGGTGCAGTCTCGTTTTGTTTTCTTTTCGATGTTGCGTAAAAGCTCTTGTTCGAGGTCTACCCCCGTTTGGTTGGCAAGGCACAAAAGCACCCAAAGCACATCGGCCATTTCGTCTCCCAGGTTAGGTTTTTCACCCTGTTTAAAACTCTGGTCGCCATAGATACGTGCCATTTGTCGTGCCAGTTCTCCCACTTCTTCGGTGAGAACCGCCATGTTGGTAAGTTCGGAGAAGTAGCGCACGCCATAGGTTTTCACCCATTGGTCCACCATTTTTTGTGCTTCGGCCAGTGTGAGCGTTTTGTTTTGGCTTTTAAGGGGCATGTCTTTTTGCTCTTGCATATCGCGTTTGTGTGCTTTGCTATTGTTGATTGGCTTTATGTTTGAATTTGATGGTCGCCATGATTGCCGTTACATGGTGGCACATTTTATTTGTCTTTGCTGTCTATTACGATGGTAACAGGACCGTCGTTAACCAGTTCTACTTGCATATCGGCCCCAAAAACGCCCGTTAGCACAGGTTTTCCAAGAGCCTCGGATAGCTGTTTGCAGAACGCTTCGTATAGCGGAACGCTTACATCAGGACTAGCTGCGTGTATGTAAGAGGGGCGATTGCCTTTTTTGCACGAAGCCATAAGGGTGAACTGGCTCACCACGAGAATGCTGCCATCAATGTCTTTAACCGAGAGATTCATAACCCCCTCGTTATCATCGAAGATACGTAAGTTCACAGTTTTTTTTACTAACCATGCAATATCCTCTTGGGTGTCGGCATAACCCACGCCCAAAAGCAGCACCATTCCTTGTTGTATGGCGCTCTCAATACGTCCTTCGATGCTTACAGAGGCGCGTTTTACGCGTTGGATTACTATCCGCATTGTTGTTTGTTTATTTGGAATTGTGCAAAATTAGCCAAAATAGCGCAAACCGCAAAATAATTTTTTACTTGCTGTTGATATTAAATTGCAAGCAAAGTGTTTGGTGGCTAGGGCAGTGGCAAGTGGCATGTGGTGACAGTGCGTGCGTTTACTGGTGCTGTGCCCCCTAAATTTGCTTTTATGGTAGGCGATTAATGCATTGAAATTGGTGCAAAAATTTCGAGTATTTTGTCGTTAAAGATTGCTGTTTATCTCATTTTCAACTTATTAATATAAGTTTTCACGTGAAACATTTTTTATACATCTGTTGTCTTTTTCAATTCTTTTACACCCTAATTTATATTATTTTTCTCGTTTATGTACATTTAATTTCACAATGTTTTGTGTTTTTTGATTTACCACACGATGTGTAATCTTACTTTGTTCGTTTATTTACGCTTATGGGTGCGGGTTGCCAACTCTGCTGCCAACTCCTTAAGTGGGAGCTG
>NZ_CALKQY010000080.1:0-43074 GCF_937990675.1 Hoylesella shahii
CAATATTCTATCAATAAAATATACCTCAACGGCATGACACGCGCGGAGCGTGAACAGACCGAGGAGGGGCGCAAACTTGTAAAGCAAACGGCCGAGATTTACGAGGAAATGAAACGCTTACAGGAAGTGACAGGCAAACACCAGCTTAATGTTGGCAATTATGGCGATTTCGGCAAGCAATTCGAGAGCATAAGCGGCGGTGTTTCGGGGTATCAGGAAAAAATTAAATCCGCCCTAGGGCTGAACAATAAGTTTGGCGAAAGCCTTATCGAGGTGGGAAAGAGCGGCGGCGGCGTTAAGACCGCATTAGCCGCCATTGGTGACGGCGTTAAGGCGTTGGGGGCATCATTATTAACGTTGATGGCCAACCCCGTTTTTTTAGGTATTGCAGGAATAGCGGCAGCCGGCGCGGCCTTTAAGTGGTGGTACGACTATAACGCAGGCTTAGTAGAGGCCACTCGACTAACTAAGGAGTTCACGGGGCTAAGCGGCAAGGAACTAATTAGCGTGCGCAATGAGATACAGGCATGTGCGGATGTTATGGGACACGATTATAAAGATACCCTAGCATCTGTTGACGTGCTTATGTCTAATTTCGGTCTTAATGCAAAGCAAGCCCTAAAAGTTATTGAGGATGGTTATGCCAGTGGCGCGGACTTGTCGGGGGATATGCTCGACAAGATACAGAACTATTCGGCCACATTTCACGATGCGGGCATAAGTGCTAGCCAAATGGTGGCTATCTTATCGCAAACGCGCAGCGGCATTTTTAGTGATAAGGGCTTAGAGGTTATCACAATGGCGTCTAAGAAAATCCGTGAAATGAGTACGGCCACGCAGAGCGCAATGAAAGATATTGGCGTGGATGTCAACCAAGTTCAAAAAGACCTAGCCACAGGCGCACGCAATACGTTTGACGTTATACAGGAGGTTAGCACCAAGATGAAGAATTTTGGTGCTAACAGCGCGCAGGTAGGCGCAGTTCTAAAAAACGTATTCGGAAAGAACGGCGCGGATGCAGGCATAAAGTTAATTGAGCAGTTGGACACGATGACAACCAGTATAGACAAGGCCAAGGAGCAAACAGGCGAGTGGGGCAAAGCGCAAGAAGAGCAGATAAAGGCCACATCCGAACTTAACGATGCTATGAGCGCATTATTTGACGTTACGGACAAAGGATTTGAGGGCGTTGTCGACCAAGCCAAGCTAATTGCTACCAAGTGGTTAACGGCTATCGTTAAGGGCTGCATAGACCTTGTAAATTGGATTATCAACATATACAATAAAAGCCTAGCCGTTAGGTTGGCCGTGGCTAATGTTGTGGCGCAGTTCAAAATATTGTTTGAAGTCGGCCGATTGCTGAATAACCTTGTAATAGATATGTTTAAAGGGTTTGGCCGTCTGCTTGATGCGTTTGTTACGAGCGTTCAAAGCGCATTCAAGGCCGTAATGGGTGTGCTTGCAGGTTTCGGCGAAACAATGGAGGGTATTGTCAACTTCGATTTTGACAAGATAAAAAAAGGCGTGGATGGTATTCGTAATAGCATTACGAATGGCTTTAAGAATAGTCTTCTTAGCTTTGGAAAGGCCGTCAAACAAACTTCTGATGAAGTCAATAATGATGTTATAAGCGCAGGCAAGAATATTGGTAAGGCATTTATTGATGGTTTCAACTCTGCCACGAGCGGCAATAAATTGAATAACATTGCGCTACCACAATCGACAGCCACGAATGTAGAGCCAGAGAAAACAAAGACCATTACAGACTATACGCCGACAGGTAGCAATAAAAAGAAAGTGGACAAATCCGCCGAAAAGGCGGCCGCGGCGGCCGAAAGGGCGTATCAAGAAACGCTAGCCGCCAAACGTAAAGCGGAGGATGCAGAGTTAGACCTATTGGAAGAGGGCTATGACAAGCAGCGCAAGCGCACCGAATATTACTACACTCGACAAGTAGAGGACTTGCAGCACTCGTTAACGCTATTGAAGTCTACCGAGGTGCAGCGGCGCACGGATATTGCCAACACGATTGCGGCTTTGCAAGAAAAGCAAAACCAAGTGTTAAAGGATATGGAGGAAAAGCACGAAACGGATATGTTGAAAGTGCAGGCCGATGCCATTAAACTCCGCTTAGATGCCGTGAAGAAAGGCAGTGAGCAAGAACAGCAATTGAAGTTAGAGTTAATCGAGAATGAGCGGCAACAGGCACTAAAAGAAAATGCGGCCAAGCCGACAGACCAAAGACAAGATACTGGCGATATTAATGCGAAATTCGATGCAAAGCGCGGAGGTGTGGCCGATGAGTATATAAAGGCGCAATTAGCAATATTTGACCAACAACAAGCACTAGCAGATAGTGAATTTGAACTACTCAAAAATTCAGAGGAGCGCAAAACGCAATTTCGCTTACAGGCTGAAAAAGCGCGTTTGCAAAAGATTTTAGAGTTGAACAAAATTGCGGGTACTCAATTGTCAGATATTGAGATAGCCACCATTAATAACACAATTGAGAAGATAAACCAAGAGATAGGCGAGAGTAAGAGCAAGGAGCAAAGTGGCTCTATTTATGGCATGTTAGGGCTTAATTTGTCAGACGAACAAAAAGAAGCTATCGACACATCGCTAAACTATGCGTTGGATGCCCTTAACACATGGATAGCCGCAGAGGTGGCCGCCGCTGATGCAGAGGTAAAGCGCGCAGACAACAGGGTGAACAATGCCCAAAAGGTGTTAGATACCGAGCGCGAGGCACGTGCCAACGGATATGCCTCTAATGTGGAATATGCACAAAAAGAGTTAGATTTGGCGAAACGAAACCAAGAAAAGGCAATTAAAGAACAGCAGAAAGCCCAAAAGGCACAAGCAGCTATTCAAGCATTACAACAGATAGGAAACTTAGTAACAGCCACGTCAACAATATGGTCGCAATTAGGCTTTCCTTGGGCTATTCCAGCAATAGCCGTTATGTGGGGTTCGTTCGCTTTCGCCAAAATAAAGGCAATGCAAATGACACGTTCACAATCAGAGAGTTACGGCGAGGGTACTGTCGAGTTGTTGGAGGGCGGCTCACATCAGAGTGGAAACGATGTTGATTTAGGCACAAAAAAGGATGGAACGAAACGCAGAGCGGAGGGCGGCGAGTTTTTCGCAGTTATTAACAAACGCAATTCCAAACGTTATCGCAGGCTTATTCCTGATGTGATTAAATCGCTTAACAACGGCACGTTTGAGGAGAACTTTTCAAACGCATTCGCAGGCCGAGGGGTTGAAATAACGATGAAACAGAGCGAGCCGAATTTAAGCGAACTAAGCGACAACGTTCGGGGCATCCGTGAGCAGAACGAACGCAGGATTTACAACAATACGGACGGCTCAACCATTATTCAGTACAAGAATTTGACACGTAAAATTATAAGAAAATGATAAATCCAATATATAAGTTTTATCTACGATTGGGGACGGACGCAGTTGAACACGCGACCGCCCCAATTTATAAGGACGATTTGAGCATAGATTTCGAGCAAGAAAGCGGACAAAAGTTTTTTCGCAAAAAACTGAATGGCAAACTTACGTTCTTGCGAAAAGATTACGAATTGATAATGAATGCGCCATTTGATACAATCTACAACATCGTTATTAAGAAGTCTAACGATTTTGGCAAAACATGGACTAATTATTGGAATGGCAAGTTTATGCGCACCGATTGTGTTATAGATGAGTTCGATAAGGTGTTAAGCGTTCAACCCAGTATCATAGACGAGTACACAGACGTATTGGCAGGCTTAGAAAAAGAGTACAATCTTATTGAACTTGCCCCACACACTGAACACTTGTTATTAACAAAAAGGCCATTAATCCAAGTCTACAAGAAAGGCGATAAGTACGTTTCTTGTTTCCTTTCGGGGTCAAATTGGCAGCAGGAAGTAAAGCAGCGTGTGGACAATATCAACGAACTGATAAGGAAGTACAATTTTGCGAAAACTTACGAGAAAATAACGGCGGCCGTTTTTGGCGTGGGCTATGGGCAAGACACGTCAGAGTATCACGGCACTTATAATCTTACAGACACGCAGAATAACGGCAATAACACAACACACAAGTTAGTGAGGGTTGACGATGCAACATACACCATAGAGTTAAGCATAAACAGAGCGACAAATTTTAGCTACATCCGCGTTTTAAAAAATGGCGAAGTTAAATTTGAGCAACTCATATACTCTAATGTTGAGAATGATGGTGTACATAATGTTGGTAATAAGCCAAAGCCCGACCAATTTGTAACACATTCCGTTAAGGTCGAGATAAAGAACGTAAGTGTTTTTTCAAGGCTTTTGTTGGACAAAACAAAAATTCTAGATAAAGACACTTACCAAATTGCCGATGATGATTTAGTGGAGAATAATCGTAACTATCGTTACGCAATTGGCTACAATATGGGCAATATCGTTACCACGTCAAGGGGGAGCAAAGAGCCGACAGAGTACGGAAAGCGAGAAGATGGCCTATACTACATGCCGCCATATTATAGCGAAAAGTACTATCCAATTGGTAAAGATACGTGGGATATGCTTTCTTTTTGGTTCAAGTTCAAGTTTGAGGACAATCTTGCAGAGGAAGACGGCCGCGCGGATATTGAGTTAAAGGACGCCTATGAGTTGGGCAGTTGCATTGACGTTTTATTGCAAAAAGTTAGTGACGTGCGATTTGTGAGTGACGAAACATGCTCAAAGTTTCTTTATGGCGAGGTAAATCCGATTACAAGACAAGAACAAAGGTTGTTTATTACGCCAAAAAGTAACGTAATTGTAAGCGAATACCAAGACCCAGCGCAAAAAGCATTGTGTACATTACAAATGCTATTCAATATGCTGCGTGACACTTGTCGGTGCTATTGGTTTATTGAAGATAAAAAACTACACATTGAACACATTAGCTATTTCAATAATGGCGGAACTTACAACGGACAAGCACAGATAGGTTACGACTTAACGCAGTTGAAAAACGCGCGCAATGGTAAGCCGTGGAGTTTCGCACGTGGCGAATATTCATTTGACAAATTCGATATGGCCGAACGCTATCAATTTAAGTGGATGGATGATTGCACCGAGCCTTTTGATGGTTTCCCAATCGAAATAAAAAGCAATTACGTTCAAAAGGGTAAGATTGAAGAGGTTAATGTTGGTAATTTTTCGAGCGATGTGGACTTAATCATGTTAAACCCAAAGAACATAAGCAAGGACGGATTTGTCGTAATGGCAGCCGTACAGGCGACCGCCACGAAAAGCGACTATAACGGCTATTTCTTGCAGTATCAGAATAAGAAAGACGGGCGTGCAGATAAGAAATATCATATCAAAAAAGGCATTAGGGGGCATCGCATTAAACTGAAAATGTATGTAAAAAAACATGTGGAGAACGGAGTCGAGCAAGCTGGTCTTTGGTTGTCCCCTGTGTATTGTCGCGGTGATGATTATGAGGGTACATTAATTCGCTTATTTGCATCTAATGAATTGCAAGAAGTGTTAATTGACGTGCCAAAAGATGTAGATAGCATTATGTTCCATTGTTATGGGTGGATGTCCTTTGCCGTGGTCGATGCAAAAGTAGTCGATGGATTGCGCGAATTGCCTTTTTACGCGAAACAAATTGATAATGTTAAATATGCCTTGCAAAACGGCTATATGTCGTTTGTTTACTTGCAAGAAAAATTTTACAGATACGATTTACCTGCAAGGTTAATAATTATGAATAAAGAATACACGCACGCGATTAAAGTCGACAGGAAAAAGAAACAAACAATCAGTTTCCCAACTGGACTTTACGACCCAAACCCGCAGAAATTGGTAAAAACGTTACTAGGCAATGGGCAATTTGAAAAAATATCCGTAAATTTGTGTAGCAGGACGATTAAGGCAACTCTGAAATATGATACAGAATAATAATTTTACACCACTCGCTTTCCAAAAAGAAGAAGAGTGGTTGAACCATAACAAAAGCTATGCGTTTGGGGCAATATACAATTTGTTCAGCCCTAACAGCATGCTTTTGCCCTTTCAAATCGTAAGGCCACATCGAAACGACAATATAGGAAGTGTAGAATTATACACGCGCGATGGCGAGTTAGTAAGCGATATAACCAATGATATTATTTCTTTGGGTCTAGTTGTTAAGCCTTTCGAGTTGTATGGATATGACGTAATAGTATATCCAGCGTATCTGCCTTTGAACATCAACGTACCCCTAGGAATATTTTACATTAAAATATCCGATGGTGTGGACACGTGGTGTAGCGAAATGCTTACAAACGTGTCTTCTGTGGATGGCTATGTAAAGGTCGAATGGTGGGATAACGAGGATTTCTTATTGGAGGATGGCCGCATAGTTTATTCAGGGCTAAAATATCACAATGTGGTTTATCTTAATTCAAAGATTGGTAAGCCTGAATATAAGTTTGTCGAAGAGGGTGAAACGCGCGATGGCTACTTTTTCCCCGAAAAGCAACTATCTGAAAAAGTGTACAAATTCACTTTCATTGCGCCCGAATATCTGTGCGATGCCATGCGTTTCATTAGAATGGCCGATAACGTGCTAATCACTGATGAAGTAGGCCGTGAATACGATTGCGATACGTTCTTAATGTCGACCAAATGGCAGACACAAGGAGATTTGGCAAGTGTTGAGGTTGAATTTGAAACGGCCACGATTGCAAAAAAAATAGGTAGTTTCCAAACCGTTTTGAAAGGTGGTGATTTTAATGGCGATTTCAACAACGATTTCAGCACGGATAACGGCGTTAGCATGGCAAATGTTATATTGGAATTTAGCGTGTACAAGAATGATTTTGCAAGAATTTCCGCAGATACTTCGTTAGTGTACGATGTCAAGGTAACGGCCGATGTTTACTTAATAAATGGTGAAGTAGTGCCGATTGTCGGAGTTATACCAGCGGGGCAGAGCGTGGCACTGGTGACAAACGACAAGTTAGAAACTATCAATTATTTCGACAACATGCAGGTCGAGAAGTTGAATAATGTAGACAATACGAATTACATTATAAAACAAAAATAAGAAGATATGAATAAGTACGATGTTTTAAAGAATGCCATTAAGAATGTTATCAAGAATAACGGACGGCAGGAAATAACGGGAGATATATTACAAAACATCCTAGTGAGATTTGTTGACACATTCGGCAGTGACTACAATATTAAAGGTTTGGCCGATGCTAACCAAATGCCCGACACCTCGGCAAAGTGCATTTATTTCGCAACCGAAAGCGGAAGTTACCGCAATTATGGTGGGTTAGAATTGCATAAGGGTGAGGTGGCCATGTTAGTCTTTGATGGCGGCGGATGGAACAAAGTATTGCTAGTAGACACAAGCGGCTTTGTTTCCTCTGAATACGTTTCAGAAATTAACGTGAGCGCACTTAACGCCGATAGTTCCTTTGAGTTGGCCGCCGCAATTGCGAAAGTGCCGCCAACTTACAGAAAGGGCGGTTTGACGATAAAATTTATTGAAAAATCGTCTAACGAATATGTGATGTATTACAATAAAAATGGTAGTTGGAGTGCTGATGTTAATGATTGGGTAAATCTCCAATCTACGAAAAAAACTACAATGACAATCGAGGAGCTTAAAACGTTTCCCTCGTCTGTGGAAGAAGCTGTTAAGTTCTTGAAGAACAACAAAGATGCAAGTATTGTTGTACTAAGCAAATACGGCCGCGCTGTTGGAACATTAAGCATATACGGCAATTTAAGCAGTTTTACTTTTATTGAAGTCTTTGAAACACAACTAAAAGTAAAGGGTGGCTACAATAGTAGTGAAATTAATGGTAGTCCGCGCAGGTATTGGCGATATTATGGCTTAGATAACTATGGAGGTGGTGTAGTTAATCGTGGCGAGTGGTCTGAATGGTCTGAAATGGTAAGTAAGCCATTTGAAATATTACAATCGCGCTTAGGAAGTGTGGTAGACGTATATAATGGCTCACCCAATGGTGGTGTAACTACAATTGATAGGGTATTGCGCCAAATTGGCGACAGCTATGAGTTTAGGAACAAGGTAATGCTTATTAGTCTTGTTAATGAAGTTACGAACAAACGCACATTATATTATTGTAATGCCGACACTTTTTCAAACAACGAAAGCGATTGGGTGGAAGTTGGTAAGGGCGGCAATTTTGACGAACTCGTAAATGATGCAAAAAGGAAGATACAGGAGGCCGTTGACCACGCAAAAACTATCCAAAAAGGAGAAAAAGGCGACAAGGGCGACACTGGTTGGCTAAGACTTGTCAACCACGGCACAGCCGACACAACATTTGCGCTCACGCCTAATGCAATGCACGTTTGGGGGCAAGTGGCTCAACTAAGATTAACGCTAGGCGCGGCAGTTCCTAACATTGTTAATGAATACGCTTTTGAGTTCCAATCGCCTGCCACGCCTACTAATTTATCATTGCCCGCTACATTGAAGTGGTACAACAATTATGTTACGCCAGTTCGCGCGAACAAACGCTACCAAGCTAGCATCGTCAATAACGTTATTATCATGGGGGAGGTTGAGTAATGCACAGGCGGATAATGATGATGAGGAACGACCTCGATATGTTGTGTGTTGATGGTGTTAATTATTCGGTACAGCCCGATAACGAGATATGGTACACCACCACCGATAATAACAAGTCGGATAACGCGGCCATATTGAATAATTACGGAGGTGACAGGGATATTAAGATATTGGCACATGTATTTGAAGATGGTGTTTGGAAAGTAAAGGCAGACAGGCCAATACAGAGAATACCCGAAAATTACATAAAATATGCGCCAACAATAGTTTCAATATCATTACCTAAATCGGTATTTCATTGTGGTGCATGGTCAATGGGATTAAATCGTACTGCGCAATATTCACCTAACTTGCAAACCATTATATTGGCTAGTGTGATAACGTCTTTTAATAGTGGTTTTGCACCATTTGCTTGCGGAGATTTAAATATATATGTTCCACGTGGAAAGAAAGCCGAATTTATCGCAACGAAAATCTTAGAAAAAACTCCAACAAACAAAGTCTTTGAATGGGGTAGGGTTAAATAAAAGAAAGGGTAAAAGTATGATAAGAATGTTATTTGTTTTGCTCCTTAGTCTGTTAACGAATGTAAACGGGGGGGGGTAAAAATATGAGTTTGACAAGGCTAAGATTTATGCGACAAGCATGGGGAGAACAAGAAATGCACTTTGCAGACCCTCACGCACAGATGGTTTTTAAAGATAGGTTAGAAAATCTATCTATTAATAATATACGCTCAATAGAGCGGATGCCGAGCGCGAATAAAACATTAACAGGTGGCTTGTTTATCGGTTCAACGGAACTAAGAAGTTTTGAAGAAATAAAATACTTTACAGGCTTGAAGTATATTATAAAGGACTTCTATAATTGCCCAAATCTAGGAGGTACAATTACCATTCCAAGTAGTCTAATTGAAATTAGTGGAGCATCAATTTACAAAACCGGATTAACAGGAATTGAATTTCTTGCACAAAACTTTAAATGGGGGCATGGTGCAATTTGGGAATGTAAAAACTTGAAGTGGGTAAAAATGCACTCCATTGAAGTTCCACAGAAGAATGCTCCAAACAACCAGTATTTGTTTGATTTTGCATTAGTAAACAACACGTGGAAATTGTATGTACCGGACGGAAGTGTTGAGAAATATCGTACAGACCATAATTTCCAAAATCTAGGTGACAGAATTAGGCCAATGAGCGAATTTAAAGAATAAGTTATGAGATACGTAGATGATAAGGGCAGCTTTGCCCCAAAAGCAATTGAGTTAGATGGCATGTTGGTTTTAAACCCAACGGCCGAGCAGTACGAAAAAGCAGGCTACACACAATTTGTTGAGCCTATGCAGACCGTAGAAGACGAGTTAAGAAAGGCTATTGCCGCCAAGATTGAAGAGATAAGAGAGTATGACAAATCGACAGAGGTCAACTCTTTTTCTCTCGATGGCTTTAACGCGTGGATAAACCGCGAAGACCGCATTGGCACGCGCAAGGCCATAGAGTTGATTAAAGCAAGTGGCAAACAAGATTGTGAAATATGGTTGCAAGGTGTCCAGCTGAAAGTAAATTGCGACTTGGCTTTGAGGTTGTTGGATGAAGTAGGCCGTTACGCCTATGATGCCTACAATTGCACACAATCGCACATCCACGCAGTTAGCTTGTTAAAGTCGGTCGAGGAAGTCAACAATTACGACTACAAGAAAGGTTATCCGAAGAAACTCGAACTAAAAACAACTTTGTAACATGGCGATAGCGAGTGCGATTATACTAAGTGCATATCTTATCATTATGGCACTTTCTTACGGCGTTAAAAAGTACGTAAGTGACAATTATTATATAGGTAAGTGGCCGTGGGCGTTTTCCACGGCCATAGCCGTAAGCGGTGGACTATTATTGCCGCCTATGCTCGACAAGGGTGGAAGTGTTCAATTTCTAGCGTTGTTCGCCGTGTTTGGCCTTATGATGGTGGCAATATCGCCACACTACAAGGTAGAGAGGATGCACAGCGTAGGGGCGATTATTGCACTAGTGTGCGGCATGGGATGGGCGTTATCTTTTCACCCAATTCCAATAATAGGCATTATCGCGCTATGGTGCATATACTACATATTGAAATTGCCTAGGCCGTATTACATTGGTGAAGTAACAGCGTTTGCAATAATATACGTAACTACAATACTATAATTATGTTTGATAAGATTTTCACGTTAGAACAAGTGCGGCTACTGATAGTTAGCACCATTGCGCCAATATTGGCGTACTACACAGCCACTAGTACGTACATATACGCGCTAGTGTTGGTTTTTGGGTTCAACATTTGGGCAGGCATGCGAGCGGACGGCGTGGCCATTAAGCGATGCCGCAATTTCTCGTTTAGCAAGTTCAAGAACGCGCTAGGCGAATTATTGCTATATGTAACAATCATATACGTAATATATACGGTTATGAGTTTACAGGGTGATAAAAATGTGTCCTTAATTGTCGTTAAAACTCTAAGCTACATATTTGAATATGTGTACATACAGAATGCGTTCAGAAACTTAGTTATCGCTTATCCGCGCCGAATGGTGTTACACATCATATACCACGTTATCCGCTTTGAGTTTACACGCGCATTGCCGGCACATGTTAAGGAGATAATTGAGCGGTACGAGCGTGAACACCCCGAAGAAGTAGAATTTGACAAAAAGAATAAAGTAAAATGAGCAGAGAAGAATTAGAAAAATACATTAAGACGGCGCAATGCGGCCGCCAAATAAAGTATCTTATCGTGCATTGTACGGCCACGCGCGCAAACGTAGTGGCCAACGTGCGTGTTATTGACGAGTGGCACAAGGCGCGCGATTTCCACAAGCAGCGAATGAGCGGCCATTATTGCGGCTATCACTTCGTTATAGCGCAGGATGGCTCGATAGAGGTGGGCAGGTATCTTAACGAGATAGGCGCGCACACGCCTAACTACAATACGCCAAGCATTGGAATATGTTACGCGGGCGGCCTTGATGCGCAAGGCAGGCCAGCCGATACGCGTACGCCCGAACAAAAGGCCGCCTTAGAGTGGCTTTTAACGCAACTGGTAGCGCGTTTTCCAAATGTTCAGAAAATCGCAGGTCACCGCGATTTCAGCCCCGACAAGAATGGAAACGGAATTATTGACAAATGGGAGTATTTGAAAGATTGCCCCTGTTTCAACGCAATTCCCGAATACAAGCACCTCCTTAAAAAGTAAAGTTATGGCTAAAATCAAAAAATATATCTATTTAATTGCTGTGGTGGTCTTGATTGGCCTTATCGTGGCAAATTGTATTGGTTGGCGGCTAGCAGGCCGATACAAGCAAAAAGAAAGCATGCAGCGTGCTAATGTCGGTGCGCTTATGCAAAGCGTGGAGCGTTACAAGGTCAATGACAGCCTTAACGCGGTGCGTGTGCATGGCTTAACGCTTACGATTGAGGACTTGAAAAAGTATCGCCCCGATGATGTCGAGTTAGCCAAAGAAATGGACGTTAAAAACAAACATCTAGGAAGTGTTACGCACATGAATACGCGCACTACTACTAGAATAGTCACACGCGTGCGTGACAGTATAGTGTATATTCATGGTGATACGATTTACAAGGTAGACACTTTGCGATGTTTTTCGGCCGCCAATAAGTGGTTTTTGCTAGATGGTTGTATTAATAATAAAGGCCAGTTTGTCGGCGCGCTCCAAACGTACGATAAGTTACGGATAATCGAAGAAGTGCGATACAAGCGATTTCTATTTTGGCGGACGAATAAAATCAAAAGTCGAAAGGTGAACGCGGTTAGTGACAATCCAAATACAACAATTACCGATATAGAGTTCATACAATTGATTAAGTAATTTCATATTATTTGTTTTTTGAGGTTAGTAAGTACCATACAATTGGTTTAGGTGGCAGGGTGTCGAGAGATACTCTGCCATTTTTTGCATTAATACGTGGCCAGTTTTTAAAAGTGTAGTAGTAAGCTTTATTGTTTTGGTTAAACGAAGTTAAAAACACTGCAAATCTAAAATATTATGCCCGAAAGTTTTGGTAATTCAGTTTTTCTTTGTACCTTTGCAATGTGATTAATAAACAACACAACTGATACGGCAGTTTCCGTAAAAATAAAAAAGGTGGGTTCACACCAAAACAACGATTAAAAAGATGAAAAGTTTTGATTTCGTAAAATTGGCAGAAGAGAACAATTTGCAACTAGTAGAGGTAACACAGGGTTCAAACGGCTATCCTAGGGGAATATACAAAGCCATTGTAGGCTTTGAAAATTTCAAAGATGCCGAGGAAATGGCCGAAAAGAATGGCCTAGAAATAGTAACATTGCGCAGCCGTGATGGCTGGCAGTTCTTTGAGAACCTAGGCCGCACATATTCGCCATTTGACGAATATGACGTTTACCCAACGGACGAATACGACCACTATACAAGCATATCCTTTGATGATTTTTGCGCGCAAGAAGACGTACAAGGCACATTAGCCACGGCAGGCGACTTCGATGAAATGCTTGCCATGCTCGAAAACTACAAAGATATTTTCGAGCAAATAGAGGGCTTGGAAGATGGCGAAGTAGTCGTTATCCACCGCGAAAGCGGAGAGGGTGAAATAGTCAAAAAGGAGTATTGCCACTATCATTACGATGTTTGGCAGTACGGGATAGCTCTCGTAGAAAAGGCATAATAACAAAAGCCCCTATATTGGTAAAACGATATGGGGGCTTTATTTTGTTGTGTAATAAGAAAAATATAACAACAAGGCTAAAAATAATGCGCAAAAGTTCTGGTAATTCAAATAAAAGTAGTACCTTTGCATTGTGTTAAGGTTGACACGACTGGCTAAGCAGTTACTTAGAAATTTAAAAATAAAAAATTATGAATACTTACCACATAACATACAGCTATAAGCACAATAATAGAGTATTTGTTGTTGATTGTGATGTTGAAGAGGTACACAAAGCAGATATTAAGCGCGGCGATACCATTCTATCAGATAATGGCGACACAAAAACGATAGGCAGGCAAGATATATCGTTTGATAGTTTTGTAGGCCGCTGTATATGTGGTGATAGCTACAAGCTAGGCAAAAAGTTAATAAGGCGCGTGACAAATCTTAAAATGGGGACACCATCACAATTTGGATATTAGCCCCAAAAACATTACAATCCGCCCGTTGTCAACAATGGCAGGGCGGATTTTGGCCACAAAAACTAAAATTAATATACACAAGATGAGAATATATAAAGATAGATTTTTAAGGGCGTTAGCCAATCGAGCAAAATGCCCTTATTATGTAGTCGATGAAAGAATATGCGACTACTTATTACACACTGGCGCAATTTGCGATGAGTATTCCAAAGGGCAAAAAATTAAGAACAACATCGCCGAAAACACCCCTTTTCTTTTGGTTTGTGGAGTGTTCAAAGAAATAGGCATAAGTAAGCCTACTTGTGAAGATTTCGCAAATTTGATGCGCTGCACCATTATGGGCGATGGTATATGCCCCGAATGTGGCGGCGATTGCGATGTGATTGATGGCGAGTACACCTCGCACCAAATCGACCGCGATATAGAACCCGAAATTACCACAAAATGGGAGTTGTACGAGTGTCGTGATTGTGGTTGTAAATTTTATAAATAAAGAATATGGAAAGGAAAGATTTTTATTTAAAAAAAGCCTTTGTAAAGGCTGAAATGAATGGAAAAAAGGTTTTCAAAAAAGACCTTGCTGCCAAGCTGTGGCCAAAGGGTACGCCCTCTTCTCAACAAGTCAATATGACCAAGTTACTAAGCGGCCGTATATGTTACATCGCTCCCGAATGGGTGCAGATTATCTGCAAGGAACTAGAATGCTCTGCGGATTTCTTGTTTGGTTTGAGCGATGAATAAACTATTTAAGAAAGTGTGCGATGTGGTGTGCGGTGCGCACCAATTGCAGATAATTAAACGTACATTGTATATACTTATCACATTGTGCGTATTGTTATCGCCGCTTAATGGTGGGCTGCTCATATTGGCCGTAATTGGCTGTGTGGGTATGGCCTTTGTAAATTCAGAAATTGAGGAACAAAACGACAAATAAAGATGGAACAAAAAGAAAACATGCCCAACATGATGGGCGCAATTAGTGGACAGGGCGAGCAATTGCCGCCATTTGTGGAGGTGGAGCAAGAAAAAAGCCAAGTGGTTGAGTTGCTCCAAGGCGTGACAAGTGAGGAAATAAAAAGTATTTTCTTTGACAAGGACGCCCTTGTCGAGCCGCCTTACAGAGTATTCCAGTTGAATAGTAGTGGGCATCGTTACTATTATCGTTTTAACGAGGATGGCGAACCACAATTTTATCCGAGCGTTACCACCATTCTAAGCCAAACGATGCCGAATAACCCTTACTTAACGAAGTGGATAGCGGACAAAGGTTTTGACGAGGCCGAGCGGTACAAGATGGAGCGCGCCAATTACGGCACATTCATGCACGCACAATTTGAAAGGCTGCTTATTCAACGCACATACGATTTGGATGGCCTTAAAGACGAATTGCGCGAGTACATTGAGTATAATCGTTTGCCCGATGATTTTATACATTATGCAGACGAGTTGAAAAAAGACGTGTTGGCATTCGCTCAATTCGTATTAGATTACGATGTTAGGCCGCTGGCGGTTGAGATTGCGCTCGTACATCCTGTATATAACTATGCTGGGATGATTGACCTCCCTTGTACTATGGCCGCGGCAAAAGGCAGTGACAAGCGAATAACGGCAATAGTTGACTTCAAAAGCGGCCGCAAAGGATTTTACCCCGACTATGAAGTACAACTACACTTGTATAAGATGATGTGGGAGGTTAATTTTGAAAATCACCCAATCGACAAGGTATTTAATTTTGCGCCGAAAGATTGGCGTAAATTTCCCACATATCATTTGAAAGACCAAACCGACAGCGTTGAGAAATTGAAGATACCGCATTTGTTGGGGCTGGCCGAAATTGAGGACAAGAAACGCGATAACACATTTGTAGCGTGTAGTGGTGTCGTATCGCTCGATACTAACGACTTGACAAGCAATGTTATAAGTTTGTCGCTTTCAGAGTTGATTAAAACGAAAGCCAACAATGACGATAAACCAAATGATGATAAGGCAATTTCAGAAAGTGACGTTATTGCAGAGAATGAACGAAAAGTGTTAAATTCAGAACGCCAAACGTTAAATCCGGCACAAAAACAAGCCGAAAAGAACGAAAGTGAGAGAATAAGCACAAGTTTGAAACTTGATTTAAGCGATATGTAGATATGGACGGACGAATAAAAAGACCTAGCCCCGATAAGGGGTTAGCCTTGCCAAGAATAGGAAGTTTGCACGTTGGCAAAAAAGTTGTCGGCCGAAATGGCAAGGAATACCCTACAAGTACCGACTACTTTATACCAAGCGGCAAATATGCTGCTTTGTTTACAAAAGCGTTTGGCGAAAAGCCCTCAACAATTCAAATTGTATTCCCAGACAATTCGCCCGAAAAGGTGTGCGCCGAGCGTTATGAGTATAGGGACGATGCAGGCGGCTTGGTGGCCTATGGTGACGGCCAAGCATTTAACGTTTGGAATGGGCAAAAATACGTGACCTACCAAATAGCAGACTATCCCGACTTGATGGCAGGTATTGCAAGAAAGTACCCCAATCGAGCCGCACGCGCTGGGTTTGATGGTTGGAATGTGATTTTAACACTAACATTCGTTATTCCATCCGTGCGTGGCGTGGCTGGCGTGTGGACTTTCACGACAAAGGGAGCGGCAAGCAGCATTCCACAAGTACGTAATACTTTCGATGCCATTCTGCAAGAAAAAGGCTTTGTGCGTGGAATAATCTTTGATTTGAACGTGAAATTTGCAACATCGCAAAAGCCTAACAACAATAGCCGTTATCCAGTAGTTTCGCTCGTGCCGAATGAGAGCGAGGACAATGTAGCGTTAGTTAAACAGGCTTTTTTACCAATAAATGCACCAATTTTAAAGACAGAATGAAAAATATTTATAGAAATGCTTGTAAGGTAGGATATTATTTGCTATCTTTGCACACATAAAGAGATAAACTTCCTTCATGTGGCCACTCCACTTAGTTTTGTTTCATCTTTTCTGGGTGGGTGGCCTTTTTAAAATGAAAGAATTAGCTTATACCATCACGATAAGCAAAAATATATTGCAATGCAACTCGACCCCTATCTTCAAAGTGTGTGATGGCCTTTGTTGATGGGGGTCTTTTCTTTTAAAGTTATGGAACAAAATAACTTAATTATCCGCCATAATAGCGGAGGTAACTTTACCATCCTCAACAACGATATTCTGCAAGATACGAATATGACGTTTTTTGCAAAAGGTATTTTGTGCTATCTTTTGAGTTTGCCAAAAGATTGGGAGGTGAATGTGGCACAGGTGGCCGACAAGTTCGGTGAAAAAGAGTGTCGTATTTTGAGGGCATTTCGCGAGTTAATTGACCTAGGTTATTGTATGCGTAAAGCGTACCATGAGAATGGCCGCTTAAAGGGTCAAAGGTACTATGTTAGCGATGTAGCTGGCGTGTTTGGCGAGATTGAAAGAAAGCCAAAAGAGCCAAGTCTTTTTGACGAAAATACAGCCCCCCAAAAAAATGGGGGTACTGAATGCACAGCCCCCCAAAAAAACTCGCCCACTGAAAAAACAGCCCCCACAAAAAACGGGGGGGCATATACAAAAGACGATAATCAAGAAACAAAAGAATATTATAATAAGAACAAAAAAACGCTTTTTTCCGAAAATTCGGTTTTGGCGGATATTGATTTTGTTTTGGACAAATTCGCAGGTGCCGAGTACGAGGAAGTTGATATAGTATATTACTATCACGCTGTGCGCGATTGGAGCGATAGTAGCAATACTAAACGAACTGAAAACGGATGGTTAGCCACTATTCGGAGTTTTATTCGCACAGATATAGAGCGCAATAAGCTGCACAAGAAAGTGCAATATAGGGCGGATGCCGTTATAGCCGATGAGGCTCTACAATTTCTAAAAATGTAGTGCGTATGAATGAGATAATTATAAGCAAGAATTTGCCCGAAATGCGCAAAAACGCCGCCTTGATGGTTCAAAAGCCAAAGGCAGGCCAAAAGGCTATCGAGGTGCGCAGGGCATTGGCAGAATTGCCCGAAACCCTTTCGGGGCTTTCGGAACAAGAACGTGAGATTTTTTCGGCAAGCGTAAAAAAGCAGATTGGCGAGTATGACAATGCGCTCGAATTGGCGGCCTATATTAAGCCTTTGTTTAAGTACATTGCTAAGGATGTAGGATATAATATACCAAGTAGAGAAGAGGAATGGCAATACATTCAAACGCGCATTTTGGACGTTTTGCGAAAATACTTTGCCAAATTCACATTGAACGATATTAAGCTAGCATTTGAGTTGACCGCACTGGGCGAGTTAGATGTTTTTTTGCCGAAAAACAAAGACGGCAAAGCAGATAGGGGGCATTATCAGAATTTCAATGCGGAGTATTTCGCAAAGATTTTGCACGCCTATCAAGAAAAGCAAGGATGCGTTTTTGAAAAAGTGTTTAAAAACACTTCTACAATTGCCATTGCCGATAACTCTGCCAAAGTGGCACAAAAAAAGTTCCAAAAGCTGCTTGTGTATGCCTTTTATCATTACAAATATCGTGGCTACATGCTGGATTTGAGCGCACCACAGCAAATAATGCTATATAACATATTGCACAATCTAGGATTTATCACGGCTGTTTTGTCAGATGATGATTTAAAGCGGTCAATGGCAGAAGTACGCAAGCAAATTGCAATGAACATAATAAAGCCATTTCAGGCAGGAATTATAAAGGCTAGGGGCGTGGAGCATGATGCTGTTAAGGCTGGTGCGGTTAAATTCTCGCAATACAGGGCAATAATAGAGTGCTTTGATTGGATGGTAAAAGAAGAAATCCAAATAACCGATTATATACTTGTGTAGAATGAAGACAAATTTGAGATTACAAGATACTACATTTACCGAATTATAGAATTATGGAGAAAAATAATTTATCAATTAATTGTATCATTGCAATTGACCCCGGTGCAAGTAATGGGGGCATTTGCGTTTTTCGACCCAAAGAAACACCTAAATGCGTGCGGATGCCAAAGGACTTGCGCGACTTGCGCGACTTCATTGCCTATTACAAGGGGTTTACCAACCCAATTGTATTTGTTGAAAAACTTAACGTGCGTGTTGACGATGCAGAGGAGAATAAGGGCAAATTGTTCCGTATTCAAACGATGCTCGCAAACTTCGAGCAGATAAAGGCCGTGTTAACTCTGCTCGATGTGCCTTACTGCCTTGTGCATCCTATGAAGTGGCAAAGTAGGCTTAATCTTCGTAAGGTAGGCCGTTACGAGGAAAAAAGCGAGCGGAAAAAACGCTACAAGGAGGTCGCGCAAGACCTTTACAAAGGTGTTAAAGTTACTCTTTGGAATGCCGATGCGCTGTTAATTATGCACTTTGGCAGGGTCGTTTTAAGCAACGATTTGAGTTGGCTGTTAGAGAATATACCACGTAATACACATAATAAGTTATTCTAGTATGGACAATAGGAAGTTAACCCGTGATGTAAGTCACTTCGACACGTTAACGCGCGAAATGCTGTGTCACATGTGCCGCAATATCATTGATAATAATGCGATGTACGATAATAGTATAATTTCATTCGCCGAATTTTTGAACAAGGTGCGCCAATTACGACACACACAGCGGCGCGCGGCTAGAAATGCGGAGTTGGAGAAGAAAAAAGAGTGTCAAGAAATGGAGTTGGATGCCATTTTAAACCGCTTTTTCAACGCGCAACTAACTATTTTTAATGCAAAATGCGATTTTCTCGAAAAATAATGCTTAAAATTTTTGGCGGTTTGAAAATTATTAGTAACTTTGCAATGTGATTAATAAACAACACGACCGGCACGGCGGTTTCCGTGAAACATTTTAAAACTAAAAAAAAGATGAAGAATTTAGTTATTACCAAGAGAATTAACGCTACCAACTCAAAAGAAGTTAAAGAGCAGGTTGTAGACCAACTAAAAAGTTGGGGTTACAATGTGGTAGCCGATGAGGAACAAGCACAAAGTTTTTTCCTTGCTGAATTTGGCAAGGAAATGAATACAGAAGTTGCTCAAGAATTTGCCATTGACGGCGAAATTAACTATGGCTATCAAACAACAATAAATGTGACGATTAAGGCACATTATTGTGATAGCGGTTCGGTTGATTACCTCTACACGGTAGAAGTTACCGAGGACTAAGACAATAATTATACCTCATGGCAAAAAAGCCGTGGGGTATAAACCTTTATATTAACTTTGAGCGTAACTCGCTCACAAAAAGATGATAAAAATATGTACATCAAAAAACTAGAATTGTTGAATTTTCAAGTAATAAAGGGGTTCAACGCAGATTTTGAGGGTAATGTATATTTCATTACCGGAGATAACGAGTTAGGAAAGTCGACCCTTTTGAAAGCGATTGGCGCGCTACTTACAGGTGAGCGCGATGCCGTTTTGCGCAAGGGTGAAGAAAAAGGATTTGCGAAAATGGTTGTTGGCGATAGCGGTAAAGAGTACGAAGTAAGCTTAAAGTTTACAAAGGCCAACCCACGCGGCGTGCTGTCAATCAAAGGCGACAAATTACAAAGCAGTAACGTGTCTATGCTGCAAGAATTGTTCGGCTATCAAAATTTTGATGCCGTTGAGTTCTGCTCGTGGAGCGAAACGGCCGATGGGCGGCGTAAGCAAATCGAGGTCGTTAAAGGTCTTTTGCCGCAAAAGGTACAAGACCGCATTAACGAAATAGATGCGGATGTTAAGGCCAAAAAGGCAGAACGTACCGATTTGAACCGCGATATTAAGCTGCTTTCGGCGCAAGTTAAGGCGAGCAAACAAGGGCTTGAGGTCGGTGACGAAAAGAAATACACCACACGTTTAGACGTTTCGGACTTGTTAAAAGTTCAGCAAGAACAGGCTCAAAATGATGCAAAAGCAACACTCGTGCGCAGTAAGTTGCAGGAGAGAGTTGACCAATTAGCCGCCATTCCTCAAAAAATCGAGGGTGCAAAAGCCAAGTATGAGCAAACAAAAGCGGCTATCGAAGATGAGTTGAGAATAGCGCAAGAACGCTTTAACCAACTAAAACAAGAATTGGACAAGCGCAATAGCATGGCGTTTGAAGAATTTGAAAACGCTCAAAAGGAAATTGCCGCCGAGAAAGCAGATGCCGAGGAGCGCAAGGCCAATTGTGAAAGTTGGCTTAAAGACTATGAAAGCACCATCAGAACGGCGGCCGACACTGATGCAATTGCACAGGCGCAAGCACACAATGAAAAGGTAGCCATTGTAGAGGGCTATCTAGCAAGAAAGAGCGAACTAGACAAGGTGCAGGCCACATTTGATAATTTGGGCGGAGAAGTAGAGAAGTTACAGGCAGAGCGCGCCGAGATAATCGAAAACGCGAACTTGCCAATTAGCGGCCTATCATTCACAGAAGACGGCCTAACGCTAAACAATATGCCATTTATGGACGGCGTTGTGAGTGATAGCCAAAAGATGGAAGTTGCCGCCAAATTGATTATTGCGGCAAACCCAACGGTTAAGGTGTTCAGAATTGCGCGCGGCGAGAGTTTGGGCGCAAAGCGTTTAAAGACTATCCTAGACGTCGCAAAAGCAAATGGTTTCCAAGGTTTTATCGAAAACGTAAAGCGCGGACAGGAAACAATGCAGGTGGAAGAATACACAGAAAATTAGTTATTTCGGGTGGGGTGAAATTCCCCACCCACATAAAAAAGATGAAACAAAATGGAAATTCAGAAAACGACAGATTACAAGCTGTTTAAGAAATTGGACGGCAACCGCGATGTTAAGAGAACAAATGCGCTTGTAAAGTCAATACTGGAATTTGACTTAACAATGTATTCGCCAATCATTGTAAGTGAAGATTTCAGAATTATTGACGGACAACATAGGTTTGTGGCATGCCGAGAATTGGGGCTACCAATTTATTTTGTTGTGATGCGAAACGAAAATGTTGAAAAGGCAATGATTGTCTTAAACAAATGTCAATCGCAGTGGCGTAATGGCGAGTTCTTTCAATACAATGTACAGAAAAAAGGCGGTGTTTATAGAGAATTGAAAGAATATATTAACAAATACAAAATACAATTATCTTACGCAGTTATTTTGTTTCCGCAAAAGCCATTTGAAACGAAAAAAGTACGTGATGCAAAATTTGTATTTGAGAAGTATTCAAAGTGTGACGAATTGACAGAATATTATCTAAGCCCCGAATTTAAGATTTTGCCGTTTTGGAGGTCAAAGCCATTTGTTAGGGCTATACGCGCGTTCTTTGAGAAATCAGACAAAAAGCAACTGGATAAGTTGAAACGCAAGGCTTTGGCGATACCTCAATGTGCGAACAATGTACAATATATCACAGCATTTGACAACCTTGTTAGGATGAGAAGATAATAATTTAATAATGCAAATATATGGTGAGCAAAAGGAAGTCCAAGAAGATGGCAGTTAATACAATTGTTGTCAAAAAGCAAAAATCAGTAAAAGAAATGTCCGTTAAGGAATTGCTTTTAAGCCCCGAATTTAAAACGAATTTACAGAAAATAGTATTGGAATTGCAGGGCGAACGAAAGGCAAAAAACGGACTTGTAGGCCAAAATTTAAAAAGGCATCCAATTGATTATTTGAATTTGGATGTAAACTATCTGATTGCAGAGTACGCCGCAATTCTTAACAAGAATAGCCAGTTATCTAGCAATTCGCGTGAGTTTATCAAGGCCGTTTGCGAGGATGCCGCAATAAAAACAATTAAGCAATTACAAGACAATGAAACCGCGAGAGAAGTCCGCCACGGGGATAATTAACGATGTTGGCAAACTCTCCATGTACATGGGAGAGTTAAACGAGTTTTTCAAACAGCACAAGGGCGAACGAGTTATAGCACGTTTTTTTGTCGCACCTAAACAGAGTAGTGCCGCATTGGTTGGGTATTATTATAATTATGTAGTACCTACAATTAGGCAGGGTATGGCAGAACTTGGCGAGCGAAAGACAGACGAGCAAACAGAATTGTTTTTGCGCGAAATTAGCCCAATAATGCAAATAGAAAATGTTGATTTGTCTGCGTGTACATATAACACGACACTGAAAGAAATCCGGGGGTGTTCAAACGCTGAATTGGTAGAGCATATTGAATTTTTAAAGCAATTTGCTGCCGAGAACTTAAACGTATTTATTGAAGAACCTAATTTGTTATAATTATGAATATAGAAAATGTACATTATGCAAAAAACTTTATAGATGAATTTATAAGGGTGGAGCGAATTGAATATTGTTTGCGTGAGAATTTTAAAATAACAATACAAATAGATGGTCAAGAAATTAAACTTTTCGACCATCAAATGGAGTCAGTTCGCAGAGCATTACTTAAAGAACATCGTATTATGAAAAAATCGTTGTGCGAGGAACTAAAAGATATGTAACATGTTTTGCAAGTGTGGCCAAAAACCTAGATTTTACCCCTTAAATAGTTGGCGCATAAACCACTATCGTTATACGCCAAAGGGTTTCAGTCGTGTGAAGTGCCTAAAATGTGGGTGCGAATGGCTCACAAGAAAAGGCTACACAAAATATATTAAGAACTTAGATTTAACTTTCAAATTTTAAAAAGATGATTTACGAAATTAAAGATGTGTTGTTTTTTGACGTAGAAACAACGGGAGTGCCTGAAAAAGGGTTGAAATGGGATGTCGATTTTGACAAATTCCCATTTGTCGTGCAATTCGCATGGCTGAAAGATGGTGTGTTGAAAAAGCACTTAATCAAGCCAATTACGCCCAAAGGAATTGCGTTTGAAATACCAAAGGAAACAACGGAAATACATGGTGTATCGACAGAATTGGCAATGCGCGAGGGGCGTTTGTTCGAGGATGTTGTGCAGGAATTTGTACAAGATTGTACGGCATCGCCGCTTATCTGCGCGCACAATATCTATTTTGACACCTCAATAATAAAGGCCAACATTATGCGCTATCTAGGTAAGGAGTACTATGATAGCAAGGTGGATGGGGCTTTGTTCAAAGGCAAGCGAATTGATACCATGATGAAAACAATGAAGTTCGTGGGGGCTACTTTCCCCAATAGTAGCCGCATAAAATTCCCCACATTGGAGGAACTTTACGCGCGTTGTTTTGACGGCAAAAAATTTGGCGCACACGATGCGGGCGAGGACGTCAAGGCACTCGCAGAGTGTTTGCCGATAATTGTAGAATTGGGCTTTGTTAAGTTGGAGCAAAAGGAGTACAATGAGGATGGCACGCAGAAAAAGAGTACTACAAAAAAGTCTTCGAGCATCTCAAAAACAAAAATCGTAAAGGCAAAAGGGCTTTTTGATGATGCGGACAAGAATGCAAAAAAGGTCGTTTCGAGTTCTGAAAATGTGACAGAAGAAAAGCCAAACAATCCGCTTTTGCAGGGTGAAAGTTTGTGGGGGGAGGACAAATTTTAATGGAGTTCATTGTTCATGCCGCTTTTGTGTTCATTCTCCTTGTAATGGCTATTATCGCTTGTGCATTATTCTGCATTATGGTTGATATGGTCAGAGAGGGAAAGGCAAAAGGAGTTTCAGAAAGAAAATTATCTGATGAATTGCTAATGCAATACTTAGATATTCGCTTTTCAGACGAAACAGAAGAGCAAAGTGTAAGGCGAAAAATTGACACATTAGAGTGTTTGGCCATTGAATTGCGAATGAAATATAATGCGTGTGAGGTGGCCAGTGATTTTAAATACATTAAAAACAAAAAACATGGAAAAAGAAAACAAAAAGCCAATTCCGAGTAAAAAGGCGTTTACCTTGTCAAAGGCTAAGTTAGCAAGTGGTGGCGGCCTAGACGTGCATTATGAAGTCAGTGAGCAAGACGGCAATGCCAATTATCTAAACAAGCATCATGACGAGTGCGCGCAGGACGTTCAAAAAGAACTTAGAGAACTATTCCAAGAATTGCGGCCAATCGTAGGCAGGATATTTAACATCACAAGCTTTAAAACTCTGATGGAAACAGACGAGTTTAAAGCGACCGAGCAACAAAAAGCATTGGGCGATGATTTTGCGCAAGAATGTTTGAACAAAATTGAGGTGCGCGGCATTTCGTTGAGCGGCAAAGACGATAAAGTAGGCGTTGTTATCACATCCGTTTACGAGGTGGCCAACGGTCAGAAAGTGGTAATCAATACGCCGCGCATTCGCTTTGATAGTGAAACATGGGGATTTGAGGAGGAACTTGAAAACATTGTTTATAAAATCGAAAACGAGGTTTACGAGTTTCTTTTTATGGGCAAAAAAGCCGAATTGTCCCTATTTGGCGAGGATGATGGCAGTCAAGCAGAGGAAACAGAAGAAGACAATTAACCACATTGGCGGAGCATTGCGCTCCGCCTTTATCTTATGAATATGGCCATATTAATAGAAGATGTAGCGTGTTATCTGTATGCGCGCGATAGAGGGTTTGAGCCGCTTGTTGATAAACGATTTGAAATACCTATAAGTGTGCGTGTGGATGTGCAGCGGCATTTATTCGGCCGTGGCCACTCAATGGCCGAGAACGAAAGGTTTTATCGGTATTGTTGGCGAATATATCCGCACATCTGCCAAGAATGCTTGCGGCCGCTTGGCAATTATTCGGCCGTATATATATCGCACATACGCACGCGCGGAGCATTCCCCGAAATGGCGCACGATGTTAGGAATGTGAATGTACTCTGTTTCAAGCATCACAACCAGTGGGAAACTGGTAATAGAAAGGCAATGCGGATATATCCGCGCAATGCCATGACAATAGAGCAGCTTACAAAAGAGTATAACGAGTTTTGGCGGCCTTAAAATATGCTTAATTGTTATAGAATGTAAACAAGGCGCGTTTTGATGGGTATTTGTGTTAATGAAATTCAAAATAACGATATTTATTTGTTTTTTGCTTGCAGGTTTCAAAAATACTTCTTACCTTTGCATTGTGATTAAGAAACACACATACAAAACTTGTTTCAAGGTCACGCAACAAACTTGCCAAAGTATAAATGGTTTCGGAATGTCGATGTAGGGACGGACGAGTAAAAACGCAAAGAAGCCTAAGCCCTTGGTGGTATGGCGAGCGGTCTACATAACGCCTACCAACGCAAAACATCGTATGCGCGTTGATGTTAGCCCGAAAGGGCGCGGTTGAAAGCCTGAAAAGATAACCGCTTAAAATGGCTGATGCCCTTGGCGTTGGGGCGTGGAACTCACCACGCGCTAAAAAAGAGGAACTTCGCACATGCGGACAATAGCCTGTAAAGTTGGGGTGTTCAAAAAATCCGTAGAGTACGCATTTAATGCGTAAGTACCCACTTAATCTAGGCATGGCACTTGTAACCTTTGGGTATGCAAGAGTGGTTGGGCAATAATGTGAGTGAACCCCCGTAGAACTCTACTCAATAAGCGTTGAATGCGCGCGATTTAGCACTTATCATAGTGCAGCATCAAGGAGGACGCTCCTTGCGCAGGTCAGCAATGCGCTGAAAGCTGAAATCCGCAACGGTGGCCAACCATGAAAGCTAGTGGTTTGGTGCTAAGCAAGCGGCAAAGGGCAAGCCCACGGCTTGGGCTAAGCGAATGCCCCGCGCGGTGTTTTTAGTGTTTTTGACACCGCATTTTATTTAAAAAAGATGGAGGAACTAACTATGACGAACTTTTTGAACTTTAAGGCGGCAAAAAATTCCGACCTTTGGTGGCTTTGCATAGCCGATGCCGCAGGCGGCATTCTCGATGAGGAGGATAGTTTTTTAGCAGTTGTTGATGTAAGGGTGGGGCGTAATCTTACGGCATGTGGCCATAAGTTCCGTATGCCTAGTTTTGATAATTTAAGTCGTGGATGGGTACGTAGAAATGTACCATAAAATATTTTACAAAAAGGCCAATGGCGCGAGCCTTACCAAATCCGCGCCATAATTTTAAATTCAAAAAAAGATGAAGAAGTATATTAGCAACGCTTTTTCCTTGCAGATGCTAGACACAAGCAAGGAGCAGAAAGTAATTATTACCCCTGTTAGTGAGGTGGAGTTTAATGGTGCAAAAACCACGGCTGTGTCTGCCGTTGGTCACCAAGATACCGCGGCCGTTTTGGGCGTTCCTTTCAATAGGATGAGCCTTAAATTAGAGCAAGGTGACGAGTTATTTGTTGCCCAACTCGTTGGCGGCCGTCTGCCAGAGGGATGCACCGAACTGCCGCAAGGATTTAAGTTCACCTACTTAAAGGTGACACTAGTCTAACATATACCACTAGCTTAGCGGCTAGTGGTTTTGTAGTATCTAAAAAAAAATGAATATGGAAAATAAAAGAGGTGGTGCGCGTAAGCGCGCAGGTAGAAAAAAGTTGGGCAAAACCTCAATTATGGTTTATCTTTCGCCAGAAAATGCCAACTTTGTGCGAGAAATGGCAGAAAAATATTACAAAACGCTGTCTAGTACGGTGGAAGAGTTCATTGTTCAAGCGAGAGAAAGGGCGGAAAATGAGGGTTAACAAACCTAACTATGCAGAAATATCAAGGCGCAGCGTTCGCGCGGATTTTGCGCCTAGGAAATTTCAGCAGCGAGAAAAAAGAAACGAAAGGCCGCAAAGCGATGATGTACGCAGAATTGTGTTTGTGAACCCCAATAGCGGCTATTTCAAGTACAAAAACTTACTTCTAGGCAAACAAGTGCGCTTACTTCGCGAGGCCATTCTTGGCGGTTGGTTCTGCGAGTTTTTGAACGACCACGACCGCAAGGCCGTCAATGATGCAGCAGGGTGGAGCAATGAAAAAAAAGAATACTTGTTTGATGGGGTGAAATTCAAATAAAAAAAATGAGTGACAAGTTAATAGAAAATATCTTTGGGCTTATAGCCTTTATAGTTGTTTTCGTTGTGTATTACCTAACAATCAAAGAAAAATGAAAGCTGAAAAAGGTTATAAATTGGTGTTTTGGGGGTTCGTTTTATTGACCCTTTTTTGTTACATCTACACGCTTGTAGACGTTGTTCGTTCAATCTTTAAACTTTTCTGATTATGGCAATCAACAAAGTTATATTACTAGGTAATGTAGGCAATGCGCCGAAAATGTACACTTTTGACGATGGTCGAAAAGCCGCGCAAATATCGTTGGCCACGTCAACGCCCGAATACACAAAAAAAGACGGCACAAAGGTGAATGGCGTGACAGAATGGCACAACGTGGTATTATACACACCATTAGCCGAAATTGTAGAGAAGTACGTCCATAAGGGCGATAAACTCTATATCGAGGGGCGCAACCATTATCGAGAGTACGAGGCGAATGGCGTTAAGCAATACTTTACGGAGATTATTGCCAATAGTTTGGAGTTGTTAACGCCGAAACCAAAACAACCATCGCCAGAGCCATTCACAGCGGCCGCACCACAACAACAGCCGGCGCAAATGGCACAAGCGCAACAAACGGCACAACCCACGCAAGCGGCGCAAGGAAATTCAGATGATTTACCATTTTAAACAAAGGCTATGCAGATAAAAATAACGGAATATGACGCACTAAAACATGATGTGTTTAGAGCGTTAAGCGTTAAGCAGCCGTTTGCCAATGATTTGGTTAATATCGCCTATGAAGACGATGATGGCAACTCGTATGGTTTCAAAAGCATAGAAGTACGCAGCAGATGCACATCTTACAGGGGCAAATTACTGATTTGTAGTAGCCAGTCGCCAAAAATTCCAAACATGCAAAGTGGCTGTGCGCTTGGATTTGTTGAGGTGTACGGCGTTAAGCGTGTGAAAGACTTTACAGACGAAGATTGGGACAATACGCGAATACCGCGCGCGCGCCGTTCCGAGATAAAAAGTGGCTGGGGGTGGCTTATGCGAAATCCCAAACGAGTTGTAGAACTGCCAATTAAAGGGCAATTGGGTATTTTCAATATTGCATTTGAAAAGGGCGATATAGTCGAATATCCTCGTATAGTCAAGGTTGGCCGTGATGATTTTAACTTACTTAATAAAGAAAAAAGATGAAAGAAGAATTAGACAAAATCGACAAAGGAATTGCGGAGTTAATGGCGGCAGTAGAGTGCCAGCGCAATGCACTTAACAAGGCCGCGAGCAAAAGAAGACAAAAGATGCCGCGCAACGAAAAAGAGTTAAGCGAAAAGTTATTTGCTTGTAAAACTTATCTTCGGTTTGCGCGCACTAGTATAAATAAAGCCCTAACAGCATCACGACAAAACAAATGAGTTATGGAATTTGAAAAAATATATTACGGGCAAATAAGGGAGTGGTTGGCAAAGAACGAAAATAACAGCATTATTGTTATAGTCAACGAATGCAAAGAAGATGGGAAAAGTGATATTTTTTCATCAATTGAGGGAAATTCACACCCTCTAATCACATCACTTGCCCAACACATAGACAAAAGCCAATCATTCAGGAAAATTCTAAGTGATGCGCAGTATCTGTGCGCCGAGGTGAAAAAGAAGAGTAAAGAAAACTAAACAATTACGACAATGATAGAACAAGAATTAGAACAAGAATACTTGCAAAAGTCGCGAGAAATTGAAAATCAAATAAAGGCTTTGTATTCAAAGCAAAAAGACTTGGATGCAGCATATATAGAGCGTTGCGCCCCTTTTGACGTTGGCACAAAACTCGTTGCCCGTAACAAGTTCAGCAATAAAACGTTTGTCTGTTGGGTCGTTGGCTATTGTGTCCAATTCAACAAGATTGTAATGATTTACAACGATGCTAAAAATAATGGTGAACGCTCAATGCGCCAATATAAGGCCAATACTTCAAGTTTAGAAATGCGAATTTGCGTTGATGATAAAGATAATAAAGATAGGGCGAACGGCCTTTTGTTTTAACATCAAAAGGCTAGACAAAAACAAGATTGTAACGCCTTACATTTCCATTTCGGTTATTAACGGAATAGATATTTGTGTGGATATAGGGTTAGGGGCATTATTTTGGCAAGTTTGCTTGCGTTTTATATACCTCAAAAACTTTGCTAAGTGAAAGAAAATCACTATATTTGCATGTAAATAAACAAGTAAAAAATAAAAAAGATGATAGAAAAGAATTGGTTAACTCTAAACGAGGAGAAAAATAAAGAAATTGCCACATTGCTCAGTAAGGTCTTTGGCGAGGATATTGAAGAGTGTATGTGTGATTTTCAGTTAACCTTTGAGAAATTCAGAGGAATGAAACTCACTAATAGTTCTCATATCCGTCCCAATGGCGAGCCGCCTTATAGTCACAAGGATATAGAATGGGTGGCCGCAAGGGCTGTTGGCGTATTCTATCATATTGTTACTTTATGTGGGTTTGATTTTGCAAACTTGTTGTTAAACGGCATCGAACGCATAGAAAACAATATGTACAAACCAGAGAACAGGCCAAGTAATAATATACTTAATTCCCAAAGCTATTGTTTGGAGTACGCCCAAAATGGGGTAATAGTCAAAGACGAACAAACGAGAGAAGTTAACGTTTTCGAGTTTGAAGAAAGCATTTCAAAAGCCTTGTCTATTCGCAGTGTAAGAGAGAAGTTGGGCGCGCTAATTATGTCAGATATTGAATACATCGTTAACGAGGACGATGGGAACAAATATAAAGTTGAAGTTGTTATCAAGAAAGAAGATTGCTAGTTTATTAATTATTGTTTGTAGGATGGTGGAGCGCGTGAGCGTTCTGCCATTTTCGACAAAATAAAAAACGTACAAAATGGAGCAAAAAGACAACATACAGCCAACCAATACGGAATATAGCCGCGTAAACGATGAGTTACGCGACAAGCTAGCGCATGGTGAAGACAATGCGGAATATAACGAGTTTGTAGACAAGTTCAAGAAAAAAAGAACATCAGACGATTGTTATACGCCTACTAACGTATTTGAGGCCGTTGTCGATTGGTGTGAGAAAGAATACAATATTGACCGAAACAAGATTGTGCGGCCATTCTATCCAAATGGTGATTATAAAACATTCCAATATGGAAAGGATTGTATAGTTTTGGACAATCCGCCATTCTCTATTTTGGCGGAAATTGTGCATTTTTACGTTGAAAACAACATAAAGTTCTTTTTATTCGCTCCATCATTGACTTTGTTCAACTCGTGTACGACTTGCACGGCCGTATGTGTAGGGGCTGAAATAATCTACGAGAACAAAGCCAATATCAACACATCATTTGTGACAAACATGAATGGTAACACGCGGTTGAGGTCTGCTCCTAGCCTTTACCAAGCGATAAAGGCGGCTAACGAGGAAAACCAAGGCAAGAAAAGGCCAATACCAAAATACAAATATCCCGCACATGTTGTTACGGCCGCTAGCATATCATACTTATCCAAGTATGGAATAGAGTTCAGTGTTGACGAATTGGAAACGCAGAGGATAGCCGCACTAGACGAGCAACGAAAGGTTAAGAAGACGATATTTGGAAGTGGCTATTTGCTTTGCAACGAAAAGGCGCGAGAAAACGAAATATCAAGACGTTTAGCCGAGATAAATTCAGATATGAGGATATGGTATTTATCAGAGAGCGAATTAAAGAAGATAGAGGAACTAGACAGAGGACACGCAGAGTTGTTAAGAATTAGGCGTGAAGAGTTCAGGCAGATGGGGCAAGAATAGTCTAACATAGGTCTGAATTATACATAAACAATTAAGTAACAAGGGGTTAGTTATGAAATATACGAAAGAGGTTAAGAAAATTATCTTTGATGCAATAGCCGCAGGCGACTCGCACATACAGGCATGTGTAAAGGCAGGCATTAAAGAGCAAACGTTTTATCAGTGGCGGACACAAAAAAATGAGTTTGCAGAGCTTGTAAAGAAAGCCCACGAAAAGCATAAAGAAAGTTTGGAGTACAAACTAGAAAATGCTTTGTGGAAAAAAGCAACTGGTTACGTTGAAACAGAAACAGAAACAGAATATGCACAAGATAAAAACGGCAATATCATTGTTAAGCGTAGGAAAGTGCGCGAAAAGCATTACTCGCCCGATACGGCCGCGCTTATATTTGCCTTATGTAACATTGCGCCGCACAAATGGAAGAACATGAGGAGCATACAAAATGAGGATATTACGGACAGGCCGAAAGAGGAAATGAACGAATACCACTTTGAGGGCATTTCAGACGATATTTTGTGTAACATTGCCGATGCCTTGCAGGATGCTAGGGCGGAGGAAGACAATAACAAGAAATAAGGGGCTTTTTCAATGGTAAAAGGATTTCGGATAACGCCAAAGGGGAGAAAGAAAGCCGAAAAGGCGGTGCAGCTGTGCAGAGAGTGCGCGAACGCTACATGGGTAATGAAGTGGGCGCATATCGACTTAGAGGGCAACCCAATTTGCCTAACTTGTCCATACTCAAAGGCTTACATTTTGCGCAGAACAAACGCACATGATTGTGAGCACTATGTCAAAGGCACGCCGAAAGTAGGCGAAAAAAGTTTTTAATTATTTTACAAACTCCCTTTATCTCCCCTTGGGGGCGACTGATACTAACTTGTTGATAATCAACAATAAGTATTTTTCGCCCCTTTTTGCTTTAAATTTTACAAAATGGATAAGAATAAGCTTATAAAGTCACTGTACGATAATCCTGAATTGTTCGTGATAGCCGCGGCGCGTAAACGTCTGCTTAATTTTGCGCGCTATATACAGCCCGAATTTAGCGCAAGCGAGTTCCACAAGAATTATTATAAAGTGCTAGACTTGTTTGCGCATGGTAAGATAAAGAAACTAATAGTACAAGCACCGCCACAACATGGTAAGTCGCAAGGAAGTAGCCGTTTTTTGCCTGCCTTTATTTTAGGAATTGACCCCGAAAAACGTATTTGTATAGGCTCTTACGCGGCAACCGTGGCGCAAGACTTCAACCGCGATGTACAAAGAATAATTGATAACGAGCGTTACGCCAAAGTCTTTCCTAATACGTGCCTTAACGGCTCGAATGTGGTTACAATCGCAAACAATAGCTTACGGAATAGCAATGTATTTGAAATAGTCGGGCATAAAGGTTCACTTCGTGTAGTAGGCCGTGGTGGAGCATTGACGAGTAAAACGGTTGATATTGCGATACTCGATGATGTGTACAAGGATTATGCAGAGGGCAATAGCCCAATAGTTCGCGATGCGGCGTGGAAGTGGTACACAACCGTTGTTCGCACACGTCTACACAACGATAGCCAAGAACTTATTGTGTTCACTAGGTGGAATAAGGACGATATTATAGGCCGCTTAGAGAAAACAAATGAAAAAATAATTGATGTCAAAAATTGGTCAGACTTGGACAATATCCCAAACGGCGCATGGGTAAGAATAAACTATGAGGCTATTAAGACTAGTCCGCCCACCGAGATAGACCAACGTCAAGAAGATACGCCGTTATGGCCAATGCGGCACAGCCTTGCGCGCTTGAAAGAACAACAAGCGTTAGACCCAGTTCAATTCCAATGCCTACACCAAGGCAATCCAAGCAGTGCGGAGGGGCTATTATATCAGCCTTTTAAAACATGGGTTGAAAAGTCAGACTATGGCACATACATACGCAGCGGCAATTACACGGATGTGGCAGACGAGGGCAGCGACTTGTTATTTTCTGTGTGTTACGATATTTATTTATCGCCCAACAAGGCATACAACGAGCGGACGGGCAATTTTGAGCCTATTCTGTTTGCACTTGTAACGGATATGGTAGCCACGGACGAGCCAACAGACGTCACAACAATAACTATCCCCGAAATGATTAACCGAAATGGCACGCAAAAGGCATGGATAGAGAGTAATAACGGCGGTTCGCAGTTTGAAAAGGTGGTGAAGACGAAAGTTAAGGCGTTAACAATCCCATTCCATCAGAGCAATAACAAGGAAAGCCGCATTATCACAAGTTCGGCAATGGTCAATCAAAGTATTATCATGCCGTTTGGATGGGAAAAACGTTATCCGACAATACACGAGCATTTGACGAGTTTCTTGCGTAATTTCAGAGCCAACAAACACGATGATATAGAAGACGGCCTAACGGGAGTGTACGAAAAAGAAATCGCAACAAAAAACATACATCCGTACGGCAAGCAAACGCGTGGGGTGGTGCGGAGGAACTAGCCACAGGCGCAAGAATGGCAATTTGTTTGGCATTTACTTTCATGTATGAGAAAAAAAACGTATATTTGTCGAGTGAAACTCAATGGGTTAGAGTTTATCAGTTACAAGTTTCATAATTATTAATAATTAAACAAAAACGAATATGGCACGATTTTGTCAATGTCCGGGGCTAGCCGCTCTTAAATCAATCCCAAACGCGACTTGTTCGGAGGGTTTCGGGCAAATCCAAAAAGTAATTTTTCAACGCTTGCGCCAAGATAACGGCAAGCCCAACGCGTTCGCAACTGAAAAGCCTATCACGAAGTTAGCCAACTTAACGCCACTTCTTGCAGCCAATGACAGCACGAAAATAGTAGTTTCTCCCTATCTGCAAGCCCCAAGTGCAGAACCGGGAGCGGCACGCAAGTTCGGCGGTGGCAACGACACTTTGGGCGGAATTGAAATCACCATTGGCCGAGAGCCTACCGCGTTCACGTGCGTTATCCGCAATGCCCCTCAATCGCAGATTAAGGCAATGAAGTACCTCAGTTGCGAGACGGATGTTCAGAACCTAGGCGTATTCCTTGTAAACGAGGACGGCGCAATAGGTGCGATTAAGGATGCCAAAGGCGTGGTTACGCCAATCCCCATTTTTAACCTGTTTATCAGTGACAAGGGATTTGGCGGATTTGAAAACCCCGACAGCAACAACGTGAGTTGGAGTTTCCTCCCCAATTGGAGCGATGATTTTGCAATAATCACGCCCGAAGACTACAACCCACTTACAGACTTGAAAAACGCGTAAGTATGGGATGCAAGGTTACGTTAATCGAGTTGTTCAACGACACTTTGGGCGTAACGCGAGAGTTTGAAGTAACGCACGCCGCTCGCCTGTTGGCAATGCCCAACAATGGCGGGTGGCGTTTGCCCGAAAAAAGTAATTACACATTCAACGGCCATGATATTGAGTTTAGACGAGATAAGGCAGATAATCGAGCAGCCCAAGAATAGGGACGCCATTGACAAGGCGCGCGCGCAGCAGGAGCGGATTAAGTTCCACACTTGCACGAATGTCACGCCTAACCTTAATAGGCCGCTTTCCGATTTTTTGGGCATGGTTGGTAACTTGCTACCAAAGGACAAGTTCCGCCAATTCAAACTAATGTTTCGCTTTCCAGTCAGAACGAACAGGACGGCAGGAACTATTTTTGACAAGTTAAGCCGTGTGTTCGATGGGCGAAATCCTGCGTTTAACTACCAATTCACTGACACAAGTCTTCGAGAAGATTGGGAGAAGTACCGCACAGAGGTACTGAATGAGCCGAAAATTTGGGCAACGCGTGGATGGGATTATTTCAAAACCGAAATAAACTCTATTCTTGTAGTCGATATGCCGCACGAGCCTAACAAGTCGGACGAGTTCGAGCAGCCTTATTTTTATTGGTTGACCATCGACAACGTTATAAGCTATGTCGCCCAACCATGTGGACAAATGGAGTTTATTGCGTTCAAACAGCCAAACGACAGAATAGCAGTTATAGACGATGCTTATTATCGTGTGTATTCATACAAGGATGGTGTGTTGTCTATAAGTCCTATTGTTGAGAAGTCGCACGGCCTAGGCTACACGCCAGCAAGGTTTTTTTGGGGCGAGCCGTTGAACATTTCAAACCCCGATATTAAGAAAAGCCCCTTATCGCTTGAATTAGAGTCGCTTGAATGGTTTTTGTTTTTCCACCTATCTAAGCGAAACTTAGACTTGTACGGCGCATATCCAATATACAGCGGTTACGAAATGGAGTGCGATTTTCACAATGACGAGAGCGGGGAGCATTGTAGCGGCGGTTTTCTGAAAGACAAAAAAGACAATTATCTGTATGATGCTAGCGGCCTGTTAATGCGATGCCCCAAATGTGGCGATAAGCGGATTGCGGGCGTTGGCTCGTTTATCGAAATTCCAATACCACAGACAGGCGCAGCAGGGGAGGAACAACCCGATTTGCGCAATCCAATTCAGATGCTCACCGTTGACCGCAGTTCTTTGGACTACAACACAGAGGAAAGCGTAAGGCTTGAAACGGATATTGTTAAGGCATGTGTAGGCACGGACACCGAGGGACTTGTTAACACGCAAGCTATCAACGAAAAGCAAGTTAACGCCAACTTTGAAAGTCAAACAACCATTCTGAACAACATTAAGAAAGGCTTTGAGGATGCGCAAAAATGGGTTGACACAACAATTTGCCTACTTCGTTACAAAAAGGGCTTTTTGGGCGCAACGATAAGTTACGGCACAGAGTTCTACAATTTGAGCGCAAACGACTTGCGAAAGCAATACAAGGATGCCAAGGATAGCGGCGCGAGTGATGCCGAACTAGATGCCTTGCAAACTCAAATTTTGGAAACAGAATACCGCAATAACCCAGCAGAGTTAAAGCGAATGCTAATCTTACGAGAATTAGAGCCATACCCACACTTGACACTTTCAGAAGTGGCAGAATATCATGGTAAGGGCATTATTTCCAATGAAGATTTGGCAGTTAAACTGAATTTCTCTAACTTTGTTAGAAAATTTGAACGAGAGAACGCCAATATATTAGATTTTGGCAGTGAAATAGACTTTTACAAGAAAATAGATATTATTAAACAAACATTTAACGATTATGCAGGACAACAACAAAACCCCGCTTGACCAAATAGCGGAAAACTACCAAGTACAGGAGGGTACAGAACATCTGTACCATGTGGCTCTTTGGATGGAGGAGTACGACCCGAAAACAGGTAAGCCAGTCCACACGCCAACAACCGATGTGTTTGGCGTTCAAACTTTCGAGAGAAACGTAAGTAACTTTAAGAAGTTGGGCTACACGCTGAAAGTATTGCACGACCCGCGCGAGTTCTTGAAGAACCAAGCCGAGCAGGCAGCCGCACGCGCTGAACAAGAAGAGCAAGACAAGATTAAACGAGCATTGCAAAAGCAGCGCGAGGAGTTCGAGAAAACGCGCCAAGCGGATATTGAACAGGCTGTTAACAAGGCATTAGCCGAGCGCGACAAGCAGGCCGAGCAGTCTGAAAAGCCAAAAAAACAAGAAAAGTAAAAAGTTTACAAATCAATAACAAAGGGTAAGTTATTATGGCATTAACGCAAGAAACGATTAAAGCTAACACAGAATTAGCAGGCTTAACAGACCAGCAAGTTAGCGCATTGGTTCAGATGAGCCAAAACGATGAAAACGATGTTATCGGCCGCCGCATTGGTGAGTTGTACCGAGGTATGGACGAAAGCATTGCAAGCGCAACGGGTATAGCGCGCAATGGCGATGAGAAAACTTACAACTACCTCAAGCGCGCCGCTTTGGAGTTGAAAGCGAAAGCAGACGGAGCAGCAGCGCACCAAACTGAAATTGAAAACCTCAAAGCAGAGAAGACACGCTTAGAGGAAATTGTCGCAAAGGGTGGCGACAACAAGGAGGTTACGGCACAGCTTGAAAGAGCAAAGGCGGATTTGGCCAATGTGCAAAAAGAGTTTACCGAACTTAAAAAAACGAACGAAAGGCAAAAAGGCGATTTTGAAAAGCAGTTGCTAAACAACAAGATTGAGAACGAGTTGCGCAATGCTACTGCTAACTTGAAGTTTAAAGCCGAATTGCCCGAAAGCGTTATAAAAATGATTGTTGCACAAACCCTCGAAAAGGTTAAAGGGTTCAAACCTCAATTCGAGGACGATGGCAAGGGCGGCAAAGTCCTTACATTCCACAATGAAGACGGCAGTGTGATGCGCAATGCGGCTACCAACTTAATGCCTTATTCAGCCGCCGAACTGATAACGCGTGAATTGAACGAAATGAAAGTTTTGGACACGCAAACACAAGGCGGTAGCGGCACTAAGCCGACAGGGCAGGGCGGTGGCGCGCCTATCAGCGTTTCGGGCGCAAAGACCCGTTCGGAGTTCATCGACCTAGCAGCACAGACACTAGCAGCGCAGGGCGTTGTACGTGGTTCAAAAGACTATTACGTACAGATGGACAAGATTTGCGGAGAAAGCGAGGAATATCAAGCTTTACCAGTTATTTAGTATTATTATTCGGGCAGTGGGTTAGCCTATTTTTCGTAACACATAAAATTTTAGAATTATGTCCCTATTAGCAACCGTAGTCCAAGACTTACGACTACAAGCAAACGAACTAGACCGCAATATGGTTCAGATGGGCGAATACGGCGCGTTTGACTTCTTTATGCAGCAAACGAACTCGCCCACGTCAATCGTTCCCGAAGATGTGCGCCAAGCCGCATTTAACAGCATGGGAATGGACGTTTCAATACCAGTTATAGACTATAACGGCGGCGTAACGGTTACGAACTCACGTTCGTGTACCATCCCAGACAATGACAATACTTCCAAGCTGTACAAACTTGTTTGGACAACTTTGAGTACAGGTTTCTCAATTGTTCCGTCTGCCTACTCTAACAACAGCATTGGTTTGCAGCGCGATATGTTACGCAAGTATCAGAATTGCGCGCGCGCTCTGCTTGAGAAGATTGACAGCCTAGCAGTAGCGGCCTTGGAATTGAACAAAACGCAGGTATTCAACAACCCAGCTTATTACGACAAGACTGGCAATGTTATTAACGTGCCTTGGCTCATGCGTGAGAGCATTCTAGGCGATAGCGGCGCAATGATGCGTGCCAACAAGTACGGCGGACAATTGCACGTTATCGGTAATTCGGGCATTGATATTAACGTTAGGCAGCTAGCGCAGAGCGGTGTCTACAACGAGAAGAACAAGCGTTTGGAGTTCACAGACAAAATTCTACACTATACCAACTCGATTGCTAACGAGAGTGGCAAGTTTGGTACTGGTTATGTCGTTGAGGATGGTAATTGCGCCATTCTTACGCGTGTAGACCGCGATGCCGCGCGTAACGCGAAATCAACTGGCCACGAGTGGGGAACGGTGATGCTACCTTGGTTTGACCTTGTTCTAGGTTATCACAAGACAGACACCACGGGCGACCAAAGCGCAACCAATGGAAAAGGCACGGCCGACCTAACTTGTAGCCCCAAGGAATATTACGGATTTAGCATTGACGTTTGTTTTGTTGTAGCATACAACAGCGCACCGGCTACAATCGCTAACCCCGTGATGAAGTTCCAAATCGAAAGGCCAGTTGGTGGCGTGCCGTCGGCTAATCCTGTATTCATTACCAATGATGCCACTAATCCAGTTAAGACCAAAGCGGTTTAACTTTGTTGTTTTCATAATGTGTACCGAGGGGGTGGGGCTAGACCCTATCCCCTCACTTTGCTTTAAAATATGTATAGACTAGGTTACATCGAAGATAAGTTGTTGAATTTGGTTGGGTGGCGGCAAGACTACAATCCAGCCAAGGCAATTAACGAGGATTTGACAAAGAGCGAAAGCGGTTTGTTGTTCCAAGATGCGCACCCACTTGTTACGCTTAACAATATACGCTCGATTATCCCCGAAGACTTTATATTTCATTACCCCGAATGGAATGAGTTTAGGACGTACCACCGAGGGCAAAAAGTGAGATATAGGGATAGAGTTTATATTGCGCTCAAAGAGAGCATAAACGAAACGCCCGACACACATGTAAGCGATTTCAACGATGATTACGCGCGACAAGATTTCGGCGCAGGTGATAAGCCGTGGGCAGGATATTACCTATTGAACGAGTATCTACAAGACCTTACACGCGCTGGTATTCGGAAGATGGTACAAACGTTTATCCAAACAAAAGAGTTGGCCGAGGAAACAAAGACGTTACTCGACCGCGTTTCTTTTTTTGATGGTGCAGGCCGAATTAGCAATGTTATTGAGAATACCAACTCATTCGTAGGAATGGAACTAACGCCCATTCGCAGCATGGGGGTAACGGCCAAGATAGAGCGTATAGGGCTGCAAGTGTCTGGCGCAACTGGTACGATTAGGCTATACTTGTTCCATTCGTCACGCGTTGAGCCTATTTCGTTTGTTGACGTGGAAATAACAAAGGCAAACGGCATGTTTGTTTGGGTGTCGCCCAAAGATTGGTATCTGCCATATATGGGTAACAGCACCAATTCGGGCGGCTCATGGTACATCGGTTACGACCAAAACGCCTTGCCTATTGGTATGGAAAGTATCAATGTATCGAAAGATTGGAGTAGAGAGCCGTGCGGTACGTGCAATATGGGTGACGTTAATGTTTGGCGCGAACTTACGAAATACTTACAAATTAGCCCCTTTAAGAAAGGCGTTGACAGCAATTGGAGCAGCCGCCCCGAATTGTTCGATAACGGCGATATAATTTATCAAAGCACATTCAATTTTGGGCTAAACGTGGAAGTGTCCGTATCGTGTGACTTGTCGGAGTTTATTGTAGAGCAACGCAGCATTTTTGCAACGGCATTGCAGCAGCAAGTAGCGGCCATAGTATTGCGCACAATGGCGTTAAACCCCGAAACGAGAGTTAACCGAAACCAAGTCAACGCCAGCCGTATGGACTTGCTTTATGAACTAGACGGCAACACCAGCGGAACAAGACCGAGCGGCCTAGGCCACGAGTTAAAAAAGACCTATGCGGCCTTACGATTGAACACGCAAGGGATAGACCGCATTTGCTTGAAGTGCAACAATCATGGCGTTAAATACAGGGTGGTGTAATGGTTTTTAAGCAACTCGCAGACAACTTGCGCGATTTCAACGAAAAGCTAACAAATGGTGAGTATATTGCGCAAATCATAATCGACAATGAACCATATATTGTCGATATGAACGCAGAAGTACAGCTATATGAGCAAGGCGAGAATGCGCTCGGAATGTCAATTGCAGATTACCAGCCTTACAGGCCACTAACGATAAAGATTAAAGAGGAAAAGGGACAGCCAACAAACCGCGTGACACTTCGCGATGAGGGAGAGTTTGAAAGTTCTTTTTTCATTGAGGTCGGAAACGAAAGCTTTACAATCAAAGCGAGCGACTTTAAGACAGAAGAATTGGTAAAAAAGTATGGAGAGATAATGGGCTTAAACGCAGAGCATCGCGCGGAGTTGATTTGGGAGTACATTTACCCCGAAATTATGGATAAGTTAAAAGAGATATTAGCAAAATGAGGTCAATGACAAACAAAAAAGCAATAACGCCGATAATGGATAACGCCGTTATGCTAGATAAGGCAATATCAGATTTGCAGCTAGGTTTAGCAAGCACAATAGGTTGGCTAGATGCCATTTTTGGCCGCGCACAGCGTATAACGCGAGTTGTTAACGGAAAGACTTACAAAGAGCCATTTGTCTATGCAGGCGGCACGAATTACACCAAGGGTAACTATGATAATGACTATCTAGGCGTTAGCCCCGATGGCAATATAGGCAATTTCGCTTTTTTCGATGTGAATGAGCCGCACAGAATAGAGCCATATAACCGAGGTGTGCAGAATACAATCAAAACGCCATTCGCGTTAATTGTGTGGGTTGACTTGCGCCACGTGTTCAACAGCACCAAAGACCGCAATACGGAGCAGTTGAAAGCACAGCTTTTGCGCGAACTTAACGGAGGGTTTAAGCACCCAAATTGCGGCTATGAGTTCAACAAGATATACGAATTATCAGAGAACATTTATAAGGGCTATACACTTGACGAAACGACAAATCAATATTTGATGCACCCTTATTGGGCGTGTCGGATAGAGGGAGAAATAAAATACAACGAACCTTGTTACAAATAAAATAAAGAAAATATGGAAGTTAAATTTTTGAATGCAGTTATATTAGTGTCCTTTTTGGCCGCTTTTGTGCTTTTGTTCTTGCGAAAGATTGGAATTATCGAGCATTTGCAAGTTAAAGGCAATGAGTTTTTCTCAAAGATGGCGCATTGCGAATTTTGTCTAAGTTGGTGGATGTGCTGTTTACTCGCCTTTATCCTAATAGTGTTATCGCACGATGCAAGTTACATCGCATTGCCGCTTTTCGCCACGCCCCTAACACGTTATCTGCTATGAAACAAATAAAGCTAGGTAAGCATTTGGTGAAGTTGTATGATGATATTTCGGAATTGCCGATAAAGAGATTTCACAAGTACAACAAACTGCTACTAGTCGATGCAGGAATAGGGTCAGACCTAGCCGACTTCGATGCACACATAGAACGAGTTGTGCGGTACATCCAAAATGGCAACAAGGATGCAGCGGGGCAAGAATTGTTGAACATGCGACAAAACTTGTATGCGGTACAGGCGGAGTTAAGCCCGAAACACAGCGCATTCGCCTGCCTTGTGTCAGAAGTTGACGGAGTGCCACGTAATGATATATCCGATGATGCTTTGCGCGAAACGCTAGGCATGCTTAGTAGTGTTAGTGTTAGCGAGTTGGCCGCCCAGTTTGGAGCGGTCAAAAAAAAAATAGAAGATGACTTGCGCGTTTATTTTCCAAACTCATTTGACGATGTTTCAACAAAAGAATATTACGACCAGTTAAAGCGGCACACAATGCTAGTTTTGCAGGATATTGCCGAGGGAGGGAATAACGAACAAACAAAGCAGCAGATAGAGCAGATTACGAACGTACTGATAACGTATGCTAAGCCCAAATCGTACGAGGGCAAGGAGAGCGTTGAAATTAAGTACGACAAGCAATTTGAAAACATGTGTCTAGTTTTAAGCAAGCATTTGCACGTCAACCCGAAAGAATTTACCGTACTAGAATTTTTCAACTCATACGAATACATGGAAGATGAAGTTAAGCGACAGAGTAAGGCAGCTAAGCATTGATTTGCGTTAGCGGCCTTATATGGCATTAAGTGAGTATATACGCGACAGAACAAGAATAAAGCCGACAGGCGCAAAAGAACAGCTAAATATGGCAACAGAAGTAAACCCCATACATTACAAAGATTTAGTTTCGCCCGATAACTCGATAACGGACTTAATTAAGCAGCTAGACGAACTTTCGGACACGTACACCAATACGCTCAAGAACATAAAGGGCGAGGCCATTCAATTAACGGCTAGTTTAAAGGGCGTAAGTGGCGCGACCGAGGAGGGGCGGCAAGCCACGCGCAAGGCATCGAGCGATGCCGAGAAGTTGGCAAGGGCGTACCGCGAAACAGCCTTTGCGGAGAGCGAAACCGCCAAGAAGATAGCCGAGTTAAAGCAGGCCACGCGCGAGGCTAATGAACTGAACAAACTTAACGTTAAACTAGCGCAGTCGGCCGAGGGGAGTTACAATAAACTATCCGCGCAATATTCTATCAATAAAATATACCTCAACGGCATGACACGCGCGGAGCGTGAAC
>NZ_CALKQY010000081.1:0-10563 GCF_937990675.1 Hoylesella shahii
TACAAAGAAAAATCGTTGTAAAACCTTGATTTTACAACGATTATCTAATTTTTGAAGGCTAAAATGAAGACTCTTGTGAAGACCTTTTAAAGCCTATTAGCGGAGAGAGAGGGATTCGAACCCCCGGTACCTCTCGGTACGGCGGTTTTCAAGACCGCTGTAATCGACCACTCTACCATCTCTCCATAATTGAAAGGCCTTTGTGGTAAGGCGGTGCAAAGATAATACTTTTTTTTGGTTTGGCAAACATTATGCGAATTTTTATGGGGTTTTTGATGCATTTATTGTGGTTCAGGGGCAAAAGATAGCTTTTTCTTGTGTTTGAGTAGTGTTGTTTTTGATTTAATTACTGTTTTTGAGAGCAGCTAGCGGATGGCAGGAGATTGTACATTGACGATGGGTGGGAAAAGAATATGGGTGATTTGTTATTTTTTGCTCTGCACAGGGGGGGAGACTTATTGTTTTTTATTATCTGAAATGTCTTTGACTTTAGTGATAGTTGCGCAGGTCTTTGGGCTTAGCGTATGTTGTGTTTGATATTTCTAGTTTGGCATATTTCCTCATGTGGCATAGAGCCACGTACGAAGTGGTTTTATTTAATGGCTTGCAAATCTCTGTCTTCTATATGCGTACATTGGTTTGATGACGATGGAGGCGGCATATTAGTGAATGAATTATTATTTCTCTTATTGCCCCTATGCCGTGCAAGCTGTTGCTTTGATATTTATAAAGGATAGGGTTGTATGTGAAATGTTAATTTAGTAAATATATTTTACAAAATCTATTTTTCGGACGAGCCATTCTAGATGAGTTGTCCCGTTAAAACGGATATAAAATGCGACTGAATGGCAAAATTTGAGGTGGCAAGCGGAGGGTTGTTTGTGCTGACTTTTGCTATTTGCTATGACTTTGCTTTTCTATTTCAAGAAAATTAATCAAGATTGGCATCTGCAAAAGCAACAAAATTTGGGGATTATTTTTGTATATTGCTCGCAATTTGTATGATAATTCGCTGTTATTTGCAACGAAACGATTTGCTATTTGCTGCTAATAGCAGTGCTATTTGCTGCTAAATGCATGGTGATTTGCTGCTAAACGCAAGGTGTTTTGCTTCTAAATGCATAGTGATTTGCTACTAATAGCGCTGTAAAGCGCAAAAAGTGGGGTAAAAAGTGGATTTTATGGGTAATTTGCCGCTTAGACATGAAAAGTTGGTCTGGGGATTTGTGGTGCACGTATGTTTATGCTCTGCATCCGGATTTTGTGTTGAAAAAGGCGTGTTTTATGCTTAATTCTGTGTAAGGGTCAGTAAATCAGATGGTTGTGTGCTAAAGAAATAAGCGAGAAAAATCGACCGATGCTTGGATTTTTCGTGGCGAGGGCACTCATAATGTTAATTTTTTGTCTGTAAAGTTGACATTATTAATAAGGCGTGTTTTGTTATGGTGTGCTTCAAGTGTTGTTTTGTACAACCTAGGTTTAAGTAGAATAGGCGATTATATAGGCAGTGAAAATAGTCATCTAAAATATTTGATGGATGGCCGCCGATGCGGAAGGATTTATAGGTATTTAAATATCCTAGAGACTATTGAAAGATTCCCAGGAGGTTTTAAGCTAGTCAAACGACCATTGTGCCAAGGTTTATGGCTTTAGTGGATAAGTTTGATAAACAATTGTTTTAAATTTGAGCGAGCGCAAGTTGATGGTGCAGGCATTTATTCCCCATACGGTTAGACGATATGAGGGAGACAGATTGGCTAGACTGGGTAAAATATTCATCTGTATAGGCCATACGGTTTGTTTGTATGGGCAGTCTAGATGATATGTGGTGTGACAGGGTTTCAAGGGAGTAATAAAATAGTTATGTTAATAATGGGGTGGGGTAATGCCAAATAAGCGTGTGGGGAGTAGGGAGTTAGAGATGGAAACGATATTTCTTTGTGGCGCGTTGCGGTACCATCGAACCATAACTGCCCGATATTCCTCCAGGCGCCATTCCCGAATATTGTTGCCATCGCTTACCAATTCGTTCCACATAATCCACGGTTTCACTACCGCGCATATAGCCGTTTTTTACAACTGGGTCGTTGTAGAATTGCGATGTACTTAGGCGAAGAACGAAGGGTGCAACTTCTTCCCAGCGTTGAGGATTGTGTCCGTATTTGCGAGCTAACGCCATAGCATCGCGTATATGACCATGACCGCCGTTGTAACTGGCAAGTATAAAGCGGATGCGCTCCATGCGGTCGGTGATGTCGTTAAACTTACCATCTAACTCCCTTATGAGTTTTGTGGCTGCTGCGACATTGGGTTCGGGTTCGTGTATTTGACTGGCGGGTAGTCCTAAGTGAGCAGCCGTTGCAGGCATGATTTGCATTAAACCTCTTGCGCCAGCCCACGAATGCGCCATAGGGTCGAAGGTAGACTCTTGGTAGCATTGTGCTGCTAAGAGACGCCAATCCCATCGGGCAGTGGGAGCATATTTTTGGAAAAGATGGTCGTATTGTGAAATAATACCAGCTTTACGGTCAAGCATGGGCGAATAAACATGGCGTTGTATGCTGCGAGCAGACAATGCAAATTGTTCTTCGGCTTTGATTTTAGCGAGTAATTGGGGTTTAAACCATTTGTTTAATGTGTCGGCCAAAGCTTCGTTTCCTTTTGCGACAGCCCATTGTTCATTGCCCGTTGCGGGTTTTGCGCCGCAGAAATCAATCCCTTCTATATTTTTGGGTAAGAACAACGCAGCCAAGTCGCCATCGCCATTTTTTAGTTTTTCCACCAAATCGGCCGTGTCTTTGCATACTTCTACCCGAAGCGAAACGCCTAAGGATTTAGCAAAGCGCTCGCAGAGCAGATATTGCAAGCCCATGCCGTGGCCATGATAATCGTAATAATTGTTGGGTCCGGTGAGTGTTAGCATGATGAGTTCGCCGTTGTGAACGATGTCGTCGAGCGAGAAACCATTGTTGCTGGTTTCCACGGTGTCGGCGCCAAGCGTTGTTCCCCAGGGAGTTTCCACGGGTTGGTTCTGCTTTTTATGGTTACATGCCACAAGTGAAACCGATACACATAGTGTAAGGAATAGGCGAATGGAGACGTTCACGTGCTAGTTTGTTGGTGAGTGAATGGTCGATGTAGAAGAAGTGTTGGGGATGATAGGTGTGTGGTGTGAATTTTAGTGATGTTCGGGTACGATGGCGAAGAAAACGAAATCTTCTGTACCATTATTTTCGTAGTAGTGTGCATGACCCATAGGGCAATAATGCACCTGTCCGGGGAGCAGTGTTTCTTTTTCGCCGTCGCAATAGAAAGTGCCTTCGCCACTTAAGCATAATACCACTTCGCTATTTTCTTCGTGTTTGTGCAGTCCGCTGGCAGCTCCTGGTTTCAAAACGTTTTGCATGATGCGGCATTTGCTGTCAACAAAGGCCTTCATTAGCATTTCTCCATGTCCGCCTTTGAAGCCATTAATTTTGTTTTCTTCCAGATTGTTGAAATCGATGTGCATGATGTAAGTCTTTGATAATATCTTGCAAAGATAGCAAAAAAAGTGGACACAACCTTACAAGGTGTGCCCACTTTTACATATAGCGTTAGGTGTTGTGCTTTCGATGCGTGCACGAAGCTTTTAAAACACCTGTTGTTTGGCTTTAGAAGGTTACGCGCAAGCCAATTTGTGCGTGCCAACGACTAGCTACATCGCTCACGTGTGGCGTGTTGTCGAAGTATTGGAATGTAGCCACTTTGGTGTCGGGTGCAGTTCCGTTGTTAACGTTTTGAACTTGTAGTTTGTTAATGTTGTAAACCGAAGTGTAGTTGGTACCCCAGTTTTTATTCAGCAGGTTGGCCACATTTAGGATGTCGAACACCAGTTCAACCTTGCTACCACGTCCCTTAAGATAATAGAAATCTTGCGAGATGTGCAGGTCGAAACGGTTCTCCCATGGGGTGAGATTAGAGTTGCGTTCGGCGAACTGTCCGCGGTGTTTGCTAGCATAACTATCGTTTTCAATCCATTGTTCGAACTGATCTTTTTGTTGTACAGCGGTTGAGGTAACCACACCAGCCTTGTTTGTTTTGTCAACGAAAGTCATGTTGGCCAGTTCGGCTTTTGTAGGAATGTATAACAAGGTATTACCTTTGCGGTAGTCGCCGTTGAAAGATGGATTGGGGTTGTCGCTCATTGTTAGGCTATAGCGTTGTCCGCTTGTGCCGTTGTAAGTAAGACCAACATGTGTTTGCCAGCGTCCGTTACCATAACGTTTGCTGTTATAGTTAGCTGTAACAACGAGTCGATGAGGAATATCGAACATTGAAGCTGCGAGTACAGGTTCGTTGGGGTCGACATTGTAGTAATAGCCCCAGTTAGAAAGCGCTACAGAAGACGTTCCGTCGTGCACCGAATACGAGCGGCCGAAGGTGTAGTTGGCCATGAGGTCTAGTCCGAACTTGAACGACTTTTCAATCTGAGTACTGATAGAGTAGCTATATCCTTTGTTGGTGTTGGTCATGTTGATGATGCTGCTGTAGCTTCCAGGCTTGCTGCTATAGTAGATGGTTGATGAATTTTCAACTCCTTCAACAGCATAAACACGCTTACCGTCGTTAACAAGAGCAAGATTTTCAAACCAAACGTTGTTAAGATTTCTAGAGTAAAGGCCTTCAATGGTAAGTTTCATATCGCCAGGCAATTGTTGTTCAAGCGCCAAGTTGGTACGGAATACCTGTGGGAACTTGAAGTTTTGGGTTACAGTGGCAATGTTTGGTTTTGTTGCATCGGTAGGCAGAGCGTTGCTAGCGGCTGCTTGTGCATCGTTTTTATAGGTAGTAAACGAGGGCACGTTGTTACGAATTAGGATACCCTTTTGTTCGATACCTGTGTTAGCCCATGCGTTTTCGAGCCATACGAAAGGAGCGCGACCGTTGAAAATTCCCAATCCTCCGCGTAGCATTGTTTTATGAGTCTTGTTAGCATACCAACGGAAACCCAATCGAGGCGAGAACATCACCACCGATTTTGGTTTGCGACCAACCACAGCATCGTATTTAGTTGAGAATTCAGAGGCGTTGAATTGGTCGTTGGTGGATGGGCTATTGAGGTAGAAAGGAATATCAAAGCGTACGCCATAAGTGAGTTGTAGCAAGGTGTTGATGTCCCATTTATCTTGTACATAGAAACCCACTTGCCCGCTTCTAAATGGCGTTTTCCATTCTTTAGTGCCTGTAATGGTCTCGTCGGCATAGTTCCAAGCAAACTGGTTGGCCTTATCCGTCATAAATGCCTTTATGCCATTGTAGCTATACTGTCCAGTAAAAGCTTGGGTAAAGGCATTCTTCATGTCGTAGAGTTCGTTGTGTGTACCAAAGGTGATGTTATGATTTCCTAGATACCACGACAAGTTATCTTCAAGTACCCAAATGTTTTGGTCGAGTGAGTTTAGACCCGAAGAGTATTCGGTACCGATGTTTACGGTGTTGTCACCAGCAGCTTCGGTTCCAGTTATGGGGTCGTAAGCGCCCGCTTTTCTAATATATGCTGATGCAGCGCGATAAGGAATTTTGCGGTGGTCGCGTACGATGGTTAGTCCGGCGCGCAATTCGTTATAAAGCGAACGGCTGAAGTGCGAATTGAGCTCGGCCACGAACGAGTGCATATTGTTGTTGCGAATATATCCGCTATTCACAAAGTTGTAGGTGTTATAGCTAGAGCTGAACTCATCTTTATGCGAATCGCTGAATTGATAGCGAAGTGAGAACTTGGTATTGTTGTTGATGTTCCAGTCGATGCGTGCCATCAGCGAGAGAGCAGCCGAAGTGATGTCGGGGCGATGATAGCTTTCTTTAATTCCCGTTATTGCTTCATATTGGTCGGCAATGGCTTTTGCCATGTCGGTAGTCATGAAATAACCAGGTGCGCCAGCATAGTAAGTGGCGGGATAGATGTTTTTCTTATACTCAGCACTAGCAAAGAAGAAAAGTTTGTCTTTCACGATGGGGCCGCCAAAGGTTGCACCAAAAGTCTTGGTAGACTCGTTTTGGTATTTCTCTTTAAGGCCTGTGTTTTGGTTCCATTGGCCATAGAGGTTCTCATCCGTGTAGTAGGTGTAGGCCGAGGCTTTAAACACGTTGGTTCCCGATTTGGTAATGGCGTTGATTGCACCACCAGTAAATCCGCTTTGTCGGATATCGAAAGGCGAAGCTACCACTTGAATTTGTTCAACAGCATCAAGTGCGATGGGGTTTGCGTTGGTTTGGTCGCCAATAGTGCCGCCGCTCGACAATCCGAAGACGTCGTTGCTCACCATACCATCAATTTGGAACGAGTTGTATCTGTTATTCGTTCCAGCGATGGTGATACCGCCTTTTTTGTTGGCTTTAACCAGCGGAGAGAGAGTAGCTACATCGTAGATGTTGCGGTTTACAGTTGGTGTGTTGTCGATTTGCGCTTTCGAGAACTGTGTAGAGGCGCCAGTGGTGCCCACGCCAGCTTTTCCGGTTACGGTTACTTCGCCCAGTAACTTTGCGTCTTCCTTCATATCAGCGTTAAGAACGCTTGTTTCGCCGAGAACCAGGTTGATGTTCTCAAACACTTCGTCTTTGTATCCCACGTACGAGATGGTGATTGTGTAAGGACCTCCCACGCGCATACCTTGTATAGAGTAGCGTCCTTTCTCGTTGGTAATGCCGTTGTAGCGTGTTCCTGAGGGGGTGTGTACGGCCACCACAGTGGCTCCAATAACCTCTTCACTGCCAGCAACAACCTTTCCGTTGATACCTGATGTTGTAACCTGTGCCATGAGGGGAGATGTGAGGAACATCACAATGGCGAACAGAAAAAACAATCTTTTTTGCATAGTGATTTATAAATGTAAATTAATAAAAAATCTTTAGAAATTCTTAGCCGAATGATAATGCAAAATTACTTCTTTTTTCGAAAACCCGAAAGTATTGTAAAGGAAATGTTTGCATGTGTAAGTGTTTATTTCTTTTGTGTTGATTTTGCGATCTGTTTTACTCTTTTTGTTTCTGTATTTTCTATTTTATAACTACACTTTTTTGTAAAATGCCTTTTTTAGGATGCATGTGTTCGTTGTTAGCGCAAAATCTTGCATAAGGTAGCGTTTGGGGGTTTAAAGTCAGCTCACGATTATGTCGATGCATTAAATAATAGGATAAAGAGAGATTAATCCGAAGAAATAGTAACTAAAGACGATGTTTGCTCACGCTGCTAGTTGGTTTTGCATTCTCTTGGTATGCTTGTGTTGCACATGGCGACAATGTTTAGGTAATGTTCTTTCTTATCTTAATGTTAAATTGGGCGCAAGTTTGTTTGCGTGTACAAGTATGATTGTGGTAGATTATTTCTTGATTTTGGTTTTAATTTCGCATTAATGATAATTTGATTGTTAAATCTTTAGCAGGGTGTCGATAAGAGTCGCGTTTTTTTGCTGGTTAAAATAAATGTTGTTAATTTTGCATTGCATAAGAAAAAACAATTTAAAAACGTTTTAAAATCTGCGTGTAGAGACGAGGCAGCCAACTACAGGCGCACCCCATAAAATGGATTTGTGTAGACATACAAATGCTGCGATAGTTGGGAGTGTGTTATATGATGTGGTGCTAATGGCTTCTAATAACAACCAATTACTTAAAAATTAGTTGCTGGCGTAGTAAAGACCGTGTAATTTGTCTGAATAAATGGGCGAGCACGTATTGTCTAACAACAAAAGCATTGTAAATACTATAATACTTAATAATTAGAATGAACAGAAAACCAATGAGAGCATTGCTTTTATTATTAGCAATGTTATCAAACACCATGTTGATGAATGCCAATCCCATAACCAAAGGACAGGCCACGAGCATTGCTTCAAAGTATATCAGTAACCCAACGCTCACAAAGAACACCGTAGCAACACGTTCTTTGCAGGGAACCTCTAGTCCTGCGTATTATATCTTCACTAATTCTAGCGATAACAAATTTGTCATTATCTCTGGTGAAAGTGCACTAAATGAGTTAGTGGCCTATGGTGATAATATGTCGAAAGACGAAAACAATCAGCCGCCATACTTCAAAACGTTTTTGAAAGCCTACGAGCAAGTGGTGAATGCAGTGCGTACGAAAGGTGTTAAGGCCACGGCTCAGCCAATGCCAATCAAACGAAAGGTGGAACCATTACTTACCTGTAAATGGAGTCAGTATTATCCTTTTAATAAATATACCCCTGTAATTAGTGGGCGAACCACACCAACAGGCTGTGTGGCAACAGCAACAGCACAGGTAATGTATTATCATAAATGGCCTAAAACACGACCAGCAGATTATGTTAGAACCGAAGGAGACGATGCCTGGAAAAGTACCACTTATTGGTGGGACGATATGAAAGACACGGCTGGAAAGATGTATTCGAGGCGCTCAGAACAAGCCGTAGGTGTGTTTATGCGTGATATTGGCAACGCCGTTCGCATGAGATACTATCATAAAGGCAGTGATTCTAACTTGCAATATGCGTGCAATGCGCTTCGCGATAAGTTTGATTATACGGTGCGTTATCTAGATAAAGACGTTCTGCCAGCCAACGAGTTTCATAGCGAGGTGATGCAAGAACTATCCAACGGATATCCTGTTTTAGTTGTAGGTGGTCCGCATGCCTTTGTTTATGATGGTTATGATGAGCGCGGATTTATACACACCAACTGGGGCTGGGGTGGCGAAAGCGATGGCTATTTTGATATCAACACCATTTATCTTAATGTTCATGGTTTTGCCTTAAGTGGCACGTTCTGGGATGATATGTCAGTGGTATTTGCACATCCCAACAATGGAAAGGCTAGTCGTTTTAAGGACATAGAACGAGGCTTAGATGCTCGCACCACTACGGCGTTTACCATTAGCAAAACCGATGCCACGCGACAAGAACGTTTAAGCGCAAAGATTTCTAAACTAGGCTCGTATAGTTCTGTGAAAGGAGAGTTGGGTGTGTTTACAGGAAAGGTGGCGTTGGCGCTTTATAATGATAAAAACCAGCAGGTGAAAATTTATCCTTCCATTGGCGATAACGTTGTTTGGGCATCAATATTTACTAACATGACGTTCGAAGTGTACGATATTCATTTTGATAACATGGCCAATGGAAACTATCGTTTAGTGCCTGTTTATTCTGAAATGCTCAATGCTACAACCAAACAAAATGGGCCATGGAAACCTATAAATCATGCCAATGAGATGCAAGTGAAGCTCACTTCCAATGCCGTTCATATAGAAACGGGCAATCCGCATGATGTTGTTGTTATTGAGAAACGCCCTAGCGTGCTTGCTCCTTTCTACGAAGACTCGGGCAATATGGCTGCCTTTAGTTTCACAATGTATAATCCAGGGCGAGAGGAAGTGCGTGGCGATCTCGTTATGAAGCTTACCAATGTGCGCACTAAGCAAGTGTTTAATGGTTATTTGTTAACACCCAATGTTGTGGCACAACGTCTTGGTCGCACCTCTTTTACCATTAATATGTTGGCTCAGTATTTCAATTCGGGTAGGGTAGGGGCTTTGGCACAAGGCAAGTACAGCGTAGATTTTGCTATCAAGGTAAAAAGGAATGGGGCAGAAGTAGTTGTTCCTATCGATATGAAAGAACCATTTGAGATAGAAGTATTGCCCTATGTAAACCGTGGAAGCATTCAGTTTAATTTTGTAGACTATCTTGTGGATGGTGAAAATGCTAATTATAGCATCTTTCAATTAAATAAAATACTCCAGATAAGTTTGCAGGTACACGCCAAGGTAAGTGGTTATCAAATAAAAAATGGTTATCGTGGTAGCCTTTATTATCGTTTGTTCGACTTAACCTCCGATAAATGGATAGACCTTGGCGTTGTAAATAATGTTTATCTGCCTTGCGATGTAGCTAACAATGCTGTTCAAACTCGAATCTCTTTTGCGGCATCTAAGTTAGAACCTAATCATTCTTACGAAATACATCTTGAGATTGAACGAGATGGCAAACGCGAAGATATTTGGAATCCACAGACTATGCGTAACGTGTTCTACACCGTTGGTGAGATGAAAGTCACTTCAATAGATGGGGTAGAAAATAAAAATGTAAAGCCCAAACATATCTTTAGTATCAATGGTGTGCGTCAAACTCAAGCTTGGGATGCGCTTCCTGCTGGGGTGTATGTTGTTGATGGCAAAAAAGTAATAAAGAAATAAGAATCATCGTTTTACTTTGAGTTGGAAACGATACCTTTGCAAGAGGTTGGCTTTATGTAAATAAGTGCAACCTCTTGTTTTTGTTTGTCTGTATATTGTTGGGAGAGGAAAAATACGAACAAAAAAATAAGAAACGTATTTACGTTCCTTACACCTTTATATATAGCATAAAAATATCCTGAATAACCTGGATTGTAACCATGAGCGGTAAACGAGGCTCGAACTCGCGACCCCCAGCTTGGGAAGCTAGTGCTCTACCAACTGAGCTATTACCGCATTTGAGCCGATACCCGGACTCGAACCGGGGACCTATTCATTACGAATGAATTGCTCTACCAACTGAGCCATAT
>NZ_CALKQY010000082.1:0-10151 GCF_937990675.1 Hoylesella shahii
AAGTAATTATGATACAGGCAGAATCAAGACTTACAGTATGTGATAACAGCGGCGCTCGCGAAGCACTTTGCATTCGCGTGTTAGGTGGTACCCGCCGTCGTTACGCTAGCGTGGGCGACGTGATTGTCGTTTCTGTCAAGAACGTAATCCCTTCAAGCGATCTGAAGAAAGGTGCGGTATCAAAGGCCCTGATTGTTCGTACGAAGAAAGAGATTCGTCGTGCAGACGGTTCTTATATTCGTTTCGACGACAACGCTTGCGTGCTGCTCAACAATGCAGGTGAAATTCGTGGCAGCCGTATCTTTGGTCCAGTGGCTCGTGAGCTGCGTGCCGTTAACATGAAGGTGGTTTCTTTGGCCCCTGAGGTTCTTTAATATTTAATAAACAGAAAGTAATGAGTAAGTTACATATTAAGAAAGGTGACGAGGTTATCGTTCTGGCCGGAGACGACAAAGGCCGGAAAGGTAAGGTGCTCAAAGTCTTGGTTACCAAACAACGCGCACTTGTTGAAGGTGTGAACATGGTATCCAAGAGCATGAAGCCTTCTGCAAAGAACCCCCAAGGTGGTATCGTTAAGCAGGAAGCACCCATCCACGTCTCGAATTTGAGTTTGATTGACCCTAAGAGTGGCAAGGCTACTCGTATCGGAATGAAGATAACCGACGACGGCAAGAAAGTGCGTGTCGCCAAGAAAAGCGGGGAGGTGATTAAATAATGAATACAGCACAGTTAAAGAAAGTATACGCCGAGACAATCGCCCCGGCATTGCAAAAGCAGTTCAACTATTCATCTTCCATGCAGGTGCCTGTCTTGAAGAAAATCGTTATCAACCAAGGTTTGGGCGATGCTACTCAAGATAAGAAGATTATTGAAGTGGCTATCAATGAGATTACTGCAATTACTGGCCAAAAGGCTGTTGCTACGTACTCAAAGAAAGACATCGCCAACTTCAAACTTCGTAAGAAGATGCCTATTGGTGTAATGGTTACTCTCCGTCGTGAGAGAATGTATGAGTTCCTCGAGAAACTCATCCGCGTGTCATTGCCCCGTATTCGCGACTTCAAAGGTATCGAGAGCAAATTCGATGGTCGTGGTAACTACACGCTAGGTATTTCAGAGCAGATTATCTTCCCTGAAATTAACATCGATGGAATCGACCGTATTCAAGGTATGAACATCACGTTCGTTACTTCGGCTAATACCGACGAAGAGGGATACGCTTTGTTGAAGGCATTCGGCCTTCCTTTCAAGAACGCTAAAAACGATTAAGCAATATGGCAAAAGAATCAATGAAAGCCCGTGAGGTGAAACGTGCGAAGCTCGTTGCCCGTTATGCCGAGAAGCGTGCTGCTCTGAAAAAGATTATCGCTACTTCTGAGGACTACACCGAAGCTTACGAGGCAGCTCGTAAGTTGCAGTCAATCCCCAAGAATGCCAACCCCATCCGCTTGCACAATCGCTGCAAGATCACTGGCCGCCCCAAAGGCTATATCCGCCAGTTCGGTCTGTCGCGTATCCAGTTCCGCGAGATGGCTTCTGCCGGACTAATTCCCGGTGTAAAGAAGGCTAGCTGGTAAAACGGAGCAAGATGAATGTTTACGATTAGTGGCGGGCTTGGCCTAAATAGGTCACAGACTTGTCGCTAATCTTAACTTTCATTACCCCAAAAGGATTTATTTAATATTGTCGGGAAAGTCCCGATCAATTAAACATTTTATTATATGACAGATCCAATAGCAGATTTTCTGACCAGACTAAGGAATGCAATCATGGCGCATCATCGCGTGGTTGAAGTTCCTGCGTCGAATTTGAAGAAAGAGATCACAAAGATTCTCTTTGAAAAGGGTTATATCCTGAACTATAAGTTCGTGGAAGACGGCCCTCAGGGTTCAATCAAGGTTGCCTTGAAGTACGACCCCGTGACAAAGGCAAATGCCATCACGAGTTTGAAACGTGTCTCTACTCCAGGTTTGCGCCAGTACACTGGATATAAAGACATGCCGAGAGTAATTAACGGATTAGGTATTGCCATCTTATCTACATCCCAAGGTGTTATGACTAACAAAGAGGCTGCCGCTTTGAAAATTGGTGGTGAAGTTCTTTGCTACGTTTATTAATAGGAGGGTATAAGTATGTCAAGAATAGGTAAATTGCCAATTAGCATCCCTGCTGGGGTTACCGTTAATCAAGCCAATGGTGTTGTTACTGTAAAAGGTCCTAAGGGAGAAATGTCACAACACGTTGACGCTTCAATCAAGGTAAATATTGCAGACGGTCAGATTGTCTTCGAAGTAGATGAAAACAGCGCTGTAAACATTAAGCAGAAGCAAGCTTTCCATGGTTTGTATCGTTCGCTCATCAACAACATGGTTGTGGGTGTTAGCGAGGGTTACACAAAGGTGTTGGAACTTGTGGGTGTGGGTTACCGTGTTTCTAACCAAGGAAATCTTATTGAGTTCTCTTTGGGTTATACACACCCCATCTTCATTCAACTTCCTTCAGAAGTGAAGGTAGAAACCAAGTCGGAAAGAAACCAGAACCCCTTGTTGATTTTGGAATCTTGCGACAAGCAATTGCTTGGTCTCATCTGCGCTAAAATTCGTTCTTTCCGCAAGCCTGAACCTTACAAAGGTAAAGGTATTTTGTTCAAGGGTGAGGTTATTCGTAGAAAGTCTGGTAAGACCGCCTCAGCTAAGTAACTTTAAATTAAGAAGATTATGACAACAAAGAAAGTAGAAAGACGAATTAAAATCAAATATAGAATTCGTAAGAGCGTCAATGGTACTGCTGAGCGTCCTCGTATGAGCGTATTCCGTTCAAACAAGCAGATCTACGTTCAGATTATCAACGACCTCACTGGTACCACACTTGCTTCAGCATCTTCTCTGGGTATGGAAGCCATGCCTAAGAAAGAGCAGGCACAGAAGGTAGGCGAACTTGTTGCTCAAAAGGCACAAGCCGCAGGCATCACAGCTGTTGTATTCGACCGTAACGGCTATCTTTATCATGGTCGTGTGAAAGAATTGGCTGAAGCAGCCCGCAAAGGTGGACTTAATTTTTAAACGATTATGGCAATGAATAAAGTAAGAGTAAATAGTGACGCAGAATTGAAAGACCGCTTGGTTGCCATCAACCGTGTTACCAAGGTAACAAAGGGTGGCCGTACATTTACGTTCGCTGCTATTGTCGTTGTAGGTGATGGCAATGGCGTTATCGGCTACGGTCTAGGTAAGGCTGGCGAGGTAACCACAGCTATCGCTAAAGGCGTTGAGTCTGCAAAGAAAAACTTGGTTAAAGTTCCCGTTCTCAAAGGTACCGTTCCTCATGAAGTTGAAACTTCGTTTGGTGGTGCACAAGTATTGCTTAAGCCTGCTGCTGCCGGTACCGGTTTGAAGGCTGGTGGTGCTATGCGTGCCGTACTTGAGAGCTGTGGTATCACCGACGTGATAGCCAAGTCTAAGGGTTCTTCCAACCCCCACAACCTGGTTAAGGCAACCATCGAGGCACTTAGCCTCATGCGTGATGCCTACACTATAGCTGGTGTTCGTGGTATCAGTATGGACAAAGTTTTTAACGGATAAAGGACATCAACAACATGGCAACGATTAAAATCAAACAAGTAAAGAGCAAGATTGGTTACCCACTCGACCAGAAGCGCACGCTTCAGTGTCTGGGCCTTCGTAAGATCTCGCAGGTTGTTGAAGTAGAAGATTCTCCCAGCGTCCGCGGAATGATTAGAAAGGTTCACCATCTGGTAACTGTAGTTGAATAACAAACTTAGTCAAATTAGCACATTTATGAAATTACATAATTTGAAACCGGCTGCTGGTTCCACTCATTCACGTCGTCGTATCGGTCGCGGTCCAGGTTCTGGTCTGGGCGGAACGTCTACCCGTGGACACAAGGGTGCCAAGTCACGCTCAGGTTATAAAAGAAAGATTGGTTTCGAAGGCGGTCAGATGCCCTTGCAACGCCGCGTTCCGAAGTTTGGCTTCAAGAACATCAATCATAAGGAATTTTTCCCAGTTAACCTCTCAACTCTTCAGGCTCTTGCCGAAGAGAAGGGCCTTACAAAAATTGGCGCTGCAGAACTGAAAGAGGCTGGCCTTTTCAATGGCAAAAAACTCTTTAAGATACTTGGCAACGGCGAACTCAAAGTAGCCCTCACTGTAGAAGCTAACGCATTTTCTAAGTCTGCTGAAGAAGCAATCAAGGCAGCTGGAGGTAACACCACTTTAATCTAAAACAATGAAAAAGTTAATCGAGACACTAAAGAACTGTTGGAAAGTTGAGGACCTGCGTCAGCGTCTCCTCATCACTTTCTTATTTGTAGCAATCTATCGTTTTGGATCGTATGTAGTACTTCCAGGTATCAACCCGTCCCAGCTAGAATCTCTACAAAATCAGACCCGTGGTGGCTTGATGTCGCTTTTGGATATGTTTTCTGGTGGTGCGTTCTCCAATGCGTCTATCTTCGCGTTGGGAATCATGCCTTACATCTCGGCTTCTATCGTTATGCAACTTTTGGCTGTGGCTGTACCTTATTTCCAAAAGATGCAACGTGAAGGCGAGAGTGGTAGGAAAAAAATAAATTGGTACACGCGTGCTCTGACAGTAGTAATCCTAGTGTTTCAGGCACCGTCGTACCTTATCAACCTAAAGATGCAAGCTGAGGGTGCCTTGGCTACTGGCATCTCATGGTCGGTATTTATCGTTCCTGCCACCATCATACTTGCTGCTGGTAGTATGTTCGTTCTTTGGTTGGGCGAGCGTATCACCGACAAGGGAGTAGGAAATGGTATCTCACTTATTATTATGATTGGCATTATAGCCCGTTTGCCAGAGGCTTTCTTTCAAGAGTTCACCTCTCGTTTTACAGCCATCTCGGCCGGCGGTCTTGTTTTGTTCATAGTAGAGGTACTGTTTCTTTATGCTATCATCTGTGCTGCCATTCTTTTGGTACAAGGCACACGCAAAGTTCCAGTACAATATGCTAAGCGTGTTGTAGGTAATAAGCAATATGGAGGAGCACGTCAATACATTCCTCTGAAGCTTTTTGCAGCCAACGTTATGCCTATCATTTTTGCGCAGGCCTTGATGTTCATCCCCTTGACACTCGTAAGATTTCAAAGCGAGAATGCAAGTTCTATAGTACAGTCGCTGATGGATAACCGCTCATTGTTGTATAATGTTATTTATGTTACGCTCATCATTGCGTTCACTTATTTCTATACAGCGATAACGCTAAACCCCACTCAGATGGCTGAAGACATGAAACGCAACAACGGTTTCATTCCAGGCATTAAGCCAGGAAAAGACACAGCAGAGTATATTGACACCGTGATGTCGCGACTCACACTGCCTGGTTCTTTGTTCATAGCATTTATTGCTGTGATGCCTGCATTGGCTGGATTGCTTAATGTACAGCAAGGCTTTGCACAATTCTTCGGTGGAACATCATTGCTCATCCTTGTGGGTGTTGTTATCGACACCTTGCAACAGATAGAGAGCTATCTAATGATGCGTCACTACGATGGATTGCTCAATTCAGGCCATACGCGTAACGCCGCTGCTGGCGTTCCCTCGGCTTATTGATCTGCCTTGTGAATTTCGCAAATGAAGGTTTATCTCAAGACTGAAGATGAAATCGAGCTAATGCGCCAAGCTAACCAACTTGTTGGAAAAACCTTGGCAGAATTAGCTAAACATATTGTTCCGGGAGTAACGACCCTCCAGTTGGATCGCATAGCGGACGAGTTCATCCGCGATCATGGGGCTATCCCCACGTTCAAGAACTTTCCCAATCCTTTTGGAGGGCCGTTTCCCGCGAGCATCTGCACCTCGGTAAACGAGGTAGTGGTGCATGGCGTGCCTAGCGAAAAGGTCGTGCTAAAAGACGGAGATATTATTTCTGTTGATTGTGGCACACTTCTTGCTGGGTATAATGGTGACAGTTGTTATACATTTTGTGTCGGAGAAGTGGCTCAAAATGTCAGAGATTTCCTCTCTGTGGCACAAAAGTCGCTCTATCTTGCCATCGAGGCTGCCACTGCTGGCAATCATCTTGGCGATATAGGATATGCTGTGCAATCCTTTTGCGAGAGCTATGGTTATGATATAGTGCGCGAACTCACAGGTCATGGTATAGGCCGTGATATGCACGAAGAGCCAAAAGTACCAAACTACGGAAGTCGTGGAAGCGGTATGATGCTCAAAGAGGGCATGTGTATAGCAATCGAACCGATGGTAACCATGGGCTGCAGGCAAATCGGATTAATGCCCGACAAGTGGTCAATACGCACTTTAGATGGCAGTTGGGCAGCTCATTACGAGCATACAATAGCCATTAGGAAAGGCAAGGCCGAGATTTTATCAACATTCGAAGGGATAGAAGTTACACATTAACCCAAGTTCGCATGCATATAACGTGTGTACATTAGGTAAATACAACTTACCTTCAGCGTGACGAGACAAGAATTACAGAAAAAGCAAAGAGTTAATTTATGGCAAAACAGTCTGCTATTGAGCAAGATGGAACGATTGTAGAAGCACTATCTAACGCGATGTTTCGCGTAGAGTTAGAAAATGGATGCCCCATAACGGCACACATATCTGGAAAGATGAGGATGCACTACATCAAGATACTACCAGGCGATAAGGTAAAGGTGGAAATGAGCCCCTACGACCTTACTAAAGGTAGAATTGTGTTTAGATACAAATAATTCAATTTAGAATATGAAGACAAGAGCATCGTTGAAGAAACGTACGCCCGACTGCAAGATTGTTCGTCGCAAAGGTCGCTTGTTCGTTATTAACAAGAAGAACCCCAAGTACAAGACGCGTCAGGGTTAAACATTAATCATTATCAAAACATTTATCATTAACAAATGGCAATAAGAATTGTTGGAGTAGATTTGCCCCAAAACAAGCGTGGCGAAATCGCATTGACTTATATCTATGGTATAGGTCGAAGTAGTTCAGCAAAGATATTGGACAAGGCTGGTGTAGACCGTGACCTGAAGGTCAGCGAGTGGACTGACGACCAGGCAGCCAAAGTCCGTGAAATTATCGGCGCTGAATTCAAAGTAGAAGGTGATCTTCGTTCGGAGATCCAGTTGAACATCAAGCGTCTCATGGACATTGGATGTTATCGTGGAGTACGTCATCGTAACGGTCTTCCCGTTCGCGGCCAGAGCACCAAGAACAATGCTCGCACCCGTAAAGGAAAGAAAAAGACTGTTGCTAATAAGAAGAAGGCTACTAAGTAATATTTAGTTGGAAGTTGAAAGGCGGGGTTTACCCCGATGCTTAAAACTCGAAACTTGAAACTTTTAAACTAAAAAGAAATTATGGCAAAGAAAATAGCAGCAAAGAAAAGAAACGTCAGAGTAGACGCTCTTGGACAACTTCATGTTCACAGCTCATTCAATAACATCATTGTGTCTTTGGCTAACAGCGAAGGTCAAGTAATTTCTTGGTCGTCGGCTGGTAAGATGGGATTCCGTGGTTCTAAGAAGAACACTCCCTACGCAGCTCAAATGGCAGCCGAAGATTGCGCCAAGGTAGCATTCGACCTTGGTTTGCGTAAGGTTAAAGCTTACGTTAAGGGTCCAGGTAACGGTCGCGAAAGCGCCATCCGTGCCGTTCACGGTGCAGGAATTGAAGTAACCGAGATTATCGACGTTACACCACTGCCCCACAATGGTTGTCGTCCTCCCAAGCGTCGCCGCGTATAACACGCTCTTTTCACAACGCTTGCATCTATAGGCAGGCAACAAAGATACACAAACAAATAAGTTATAAAATAGACAATGGCTAGATACATAGGTCCGAAATCTAAAATTGCTCGTCGTTTTGGTGAACCCATCTTCGGCGCAGACAAAGTTTTGTCCAAGAGAAACTTCCCTCCTGGACAGCATGGCAACAACCGTCGCAGAAAAACTTCTGAGTATGGCGCCATGTTGGCAGAGAAGCAAAAGGCTAAATACACGTATGGTGTTTTGGAGCGTCAGTTCCGCAACATGTTCGAGAAAGCTGCTAAGGCTAGTGGCATCACCGGTGAGGTGCTGTTGCAAAACCTCGAGAGCCGTCTCGACAACGTAGTGTTCCGTCTTGGTCTGGCTCCTACCCGTGCAGCTGCACGCCAGCTCGTTGGTCACAAGCATATTGTGGTAGACGGCAAGGTAGTAAACATTCCTTCTTACTCGGTGAAAGCCGGACAAATCGTTGGTGTGCGCGAAAAAGCTAAGTCGCTCGAAGTTATCGAAGCTGCTTTGGCTGGTTTCAATCACAGCAAGTACCCTTGGATTGAGTGGGACGACGCTTCTAAGAGCGGTAAGTTCTTGCACAAGCCCGAGCGTGCCGACATTCCTGAGAACATTAAGGAACAGTTAATCGTTGAGTTGTACTCTAAATAAATCATTGAATTAATGGCGATATTAGCATTTCAAAAACCTGATAAAGTTGTAATGTTGGAGGCCAACGACAAATTCGGTCGATTCGAATTTCGTCCGCTTGAGCCTGGGTTCGGCGTTACCATTGGTAACTCCCTCCGCCGCATTCTCCTTTCATCGCTAGAAGGTTTCTCTATCAATACCGTGCGCATCGCCGGTGTTGAGCACGAGTTCTCTTCTGTGCCTGGTGTAAAGGAAGATGTCACCAACATTATCTTGAATTTGAAACAAGTAAGATTCAAGCAAGTAGTAGAAGAATTCGAGAACGAGAAAGTTAGTATCACGGTTGAGAACACAACAGAGTTCAAGGCTGGTGACATTGGCAAGTATCTGACTGGATTTGAAGTGTTAAACTCCGATTTGGTGATTTGTCATTTAGATGCCAAAGCTTCATTGCAGATTGATCTCACCATTAACAAAGGCCGTGGCTATGTGCCCGCCGACGAAAATCGTGAGTTCTGCACTGATGTAAATGTAATTCCTATCGATTCCATTTACACCCCCATCCGTAACGTTCGCTATTCTGTTGAACCGTATCGTGTTGAACAAAAAACCGACTACGATAAACTTGTTATCGACGTAACTACGGACGGCTCCATTAGTCCCAAAGATGCTCTTAAAGAGGCTGCTAAAATCCTTATCTATCACTTTATGCTCTTCTCAGACGAGAAAATCGCCGTTGAGAACCAAGACGTTGATACCAACGAAGAGTTTGATGAGGAAGTTCTGCACATGCGACAGCTGCTTAAAACTAAGCTCGTAGACATGAACCTTAGTGTTCGTGCACTCAACTGTCTCAAAGCCGCCGACGTGGAAACACTGGGCGACCTTGTGCAATACAACAAAACCGACCTTCTTAAGTTCCGCAACTTTGGTAAGAAATCGCTCACAGAGCTTGATGATTTGCTCTTGGGTCTGAATCTATCTTTTGGAACCGACATTTCAAAGTATAAACTGGACAGAGACTAATATTCAGCACGCGCGGATGGAGTGCATGCTCCATCCGCCATGCCGATTTACTCTTCCGCATTTAAAGAAAACAAAAAATGAGACATAATAAAAAATTCAACCACCTGGGTCGTACTGCACCTCACCGTAATGCCATGCTTGCTAACATGGCCATTTCGCTGATTATGCACAAAAGAATCACTACGACTCTCGCCAAGGCAAAAGCCTTGAAGAAATATGTAGAACCCCTGATTACACGTTCTAAGGAAGATACCACTAACTCACGTCGTGTTGTTTTCCGCTACTTGCAAAACAAATTTGCTGTTACCGAACTGTTTAAGGTGGTTGCTGCTAAGGTGGGAGACCGTCCTGGTGGCTATACCCGCGTTATCAAGCTGGGTATCCGCAAGGGTGACGCCGCTGAAATAGCTTTCATCGAATTGGTTGACTTTGACGAGAACATGGCCAAGACGCCTAAGGCAGAGGCTAAGAAAACTCGTCGTAGCCGCAAAGCCACTAAGGCTGAAGGCGAAAACGTTGAAGTGGCTCAACCTGCAGCCGAAGAAGCACCTAAGGCTGAAGAAGCTAAGGCTGAATAATCAACAATTATCGATTTATAAATTAAACGTCTCTATCCGTGAGGATAGAGGCGTTTTTTTATTGTACGCATCTCTTCTAACCTTCGTTTCCAAATTATGGCTCAGCGGAAGATTAGTGGGGACAAATTATTTTTATTACTTTTGCACCATG